>JAGQWW010000278.1 GCA_020436955.1 Saprospiraceae bacterium
TATTTGCCTGCCAGTTAGCTTTTACATATTCAAAGTAATCAGCGTTACCACCAGCCCAGGTCAAAAAGCTACTTTCAGCTTGACGTGTGTTGAACAAAGGAGCAATGGTAGGCTGAACAAGGCTGTAATGACCTTTTTTAGGTTCTACATCACCCCAGCTTTCCAATAAGTGGTGAGGTGGAGCGGCATGTGTACAAGCAGCACCGGTCTCATTCATGGAGCTACCCATGTAAACTCTGGTTGGAACTTTGCTCATTGCTTCAGCTACAGCAGCTCCATTTGGAAGGTCAAACACAGGATTTGCACCATCCATTACAAATAAAACACCTACACTTCCTGCGGTCATATCTGCCACCAGCTTTTGAACATCTTTGTCCATACCCTGGCGCTGATTGGAAGTGTGTGCCATTTGGATAGTAGCACCGTAGTTTCCTAGTAGGTTATTGATAGCATTTACCAACACCTGCTCACCTACGTTATTAGAACCACTAACTACAAGGCTTTTTCCACGAGCTGCAACTAATTCATCAGCAGCTTTACGGATAGAACCCGCAGCTTTTTCATTCAATTTTGGTGCAGAAACAGAACTTCCACCGGTTTTTGCAGCAACTGCATTGTACAAGGCAGCAATAGCAGCACCTTGCTCAGATGGTTTGATTAAGATTCTGTTATCAGCATTTGAACCGGTAAGAGACATGGTACTTTCCACCTGAATGTGGCGGGACATTTTTGCACCTTTTCCTTCTACCTTTCTGTTTTTGATATATTGACCTGAATATTCTACAGGAGAAATCCATGTTCCAAGGAAATCGGCTCCAACACTTACGATTACCTCCGCTTTATCAAAATGGTAATCAGGAATTACTGCCTGGCCGAAAGACTCCTGGTTTGCTTCAAGCATTGCTGAACTTGAAACTGCATCATACATCACCACTTCTGCTCCCGGATATTTTGCCTGAAAGTCAGCAAATACTTTTTTGGTAGAAGGGCTCATTACTGTATTAGCAAGGATACGAACAGCACCACCCGCATTCAATTTTGCCATTACTTCCTTATCCAAATCTTCCCATGACATCTTGGTCACTTTACCATTTTCAATGGTACCAGGATTTTGGATGCGGTTATTGTCATAAAGACTCAATACACTCGCCTGCGCTCTTGCACTCGTTCCACCATTAGTTACTCCTGAAAGTGTATTTCCTTCAATCTTAATTGGTCTTCCTTCACGTGTTTTTACAAGCACTGAACAGTAATCGCCACCCTGAACAAAAGAAGATGCATAATAAGTTGCAACTCCAGGTACGATTTCATCCGGCTTGATAACGTAAGGCATGGCCTTTTTTACAGGAATATCACAGCTTGCTGCAACAGTCGCTGCACCCAAACCGAATCCCAAAAATTTAAGAAAGTCCCGACGATTGGCTTTTAGTGAAGATTCACTGGCGTCAGCAAGTGTTTCTGCTACGTTTTTATCTTCAAACTCTTGCTGGGAAAGACGCAAGAATTCAGGATCCTGATTCAATTCTTCCGTACCTACCCAAATCTCGTTTTGATGGCTTTTCTTCATTATATGAATTTTGTGGAACTGAGTTTCTAATTTGTTTTTTGCTGATTAAAAAGCTGATTTTAGTAGTGACATTTCTGACAACCCAAACCTCCGATATCCTCTACAGTCACACCTGAACGGGTACCTTCTTTGATCTCTTCGTGATATTTCTCGAAGTAGTTCTCGTAGTACTCATTCTCAGCAAATTTAACTTCTGTTTGTCTGTGGCAATTGATACACCATCCCATAGAAAGTGGTGCATACTGCTGAACAACTTCCATCTCCTCTACTGCACCGTGACACTGCTGGCACTCAATTTTACCAACTGTTACGTGCTGAGAGTGGTTGAAATAAACATGGTCAGGAAGGTTATGGATACGAACCCATTCGATTGGTCCAGCGATATTCGGATCTTCCGGTCCAGTCAATGATTCTACAATACCATTCCATTCTTTATTCATTGCCAGTTCATCAACAGTACCATTGTCTGCTACCTGATTATCAGCAATCCATTTTTTGAATACTCTTTCGATAGAATCTTTTGGCCAGTTTTCGTAGCCATTGATATATGCATCTGTATTAGGGTTGAAACCAACAGAAGCGAAAATCTTAGAGATTTCAGCTGTTCCGTAAGTTGAACCTTTTTTGATTGCTTTGTGGCAATTCATACAAGTATTAGCTGCAGGAATTACAGAGTGCTTGGATCTTCTTGCACCATCATGACAGTAATTACAGTCAATCTTATTCAATCCGGCATGGGTAGCGTGGGAGAATTTGATTGGTTGCTCAGGAGCATAATCCTGCTGGCGACCCAAATCGATTGCTTTACCAACAGTGAAATATCCACCAATAACCACCAATGCAAAAATTGCAAAGCTTACTACACTCTTACTGGTAAGGATCTCCTGTAAAGTTTTTCTGGCTGGTGGTTCTTCTCCTTCCTTGGTCTTAGTAAGGTAATCAAGGTTAGCAATGATTCTTGCCAACACGATTGCCAGAATGGCCAGAATACCAAAAATCCCGAAATACAACCAGGTATTGTCGGGTTTTTCAACTTTAGTTTGAGTAGTGGCAACAGCATCTGCCGGCTTTCCTCCAATAGTACCGGTGTAAACACCATCGATATATCCTAATAGGTTGGCAATATCCGCATCTGAAAGCGTAGGGAAGTTGTTCATGATAGTTGGCTTCCACTCTGCCCAAAGCTCATTGGCTTTTGGGTGACCTTCATTGATAAGTGCCTGAGAGTTGCGAATCCAACTGTAAAGGTCTTCCTGAGGATAATCTGCCCAACGATCCTGAACACCACCCAAAGCAGGTCCGGTCATTTTTGACTTCATGTCCTTGTTGTGACAAGAAGCACAGTTGTTTCTAAATAAGGTTTTACCTGCTTCAACATCTACATCCTGCGCAGTTACAGATAGCGCGAGCAACGAAAGGATAACCAGGTTAAAGATTCGGCTCGTAAAATTTTTTAGCACCATTGTATAGGCGATTTTTGAAGTATGATTTTTCTTACTTTCTATATTGACTTCTGTCATAATTATGTCAAACAGCCGCAAAGATAAAAGCCGGGATATTTTTTTTAAAAGAATTTTATTTGGCGACGGTTATTTAGATTGGCTCTAAATTACTTAAGATAATTTTAACAATAATTTCTACGAGATTATATGATAAAATAGACTAATGTAGAAATAGTACCAATCTGCTATCGGCCGCGAAAGTAAAGGAATTTTGATGTTTTTCTAAATGAAAGTTCACAAATTAAGAGAGATAATTTTTTAACCCTTGGAGACCAGTCTTTTATAAATTCTGCTATTCTGTTTTTTTAAAAAAAGTTTTCCACATTTTGGATTTTTCGACAAAATCCTGAACCCAACAAGAAATTTTGGTGTTCCGGGTGGTTTTTAAAATGCTTCACAACCCGGCACCCACATTTTATTCTTCCTTTCAGCAAATGATATTTCGTTAGAAATTCTTTTAGGTGGGTTCGGACATTTTCCTTCCAAAAACTGCCTTAAAAGTTGCGTTATCTTTTTACCCTCTACCAAAAAGCCATCATGACCAAAATCAGATTCAATGGTCACCAATTCACTACCCGGAATATACCTGTATAAGGTTTGTTGTTCGCTTGGTGGAAATAATACGTCGCTTGAGATACTTATAATTAAGGTCTTTGCTACAATTTGGCGCAAAGCCTTTTGCACCCCTCCTCTATTTCGTCCTAGATCATGACTGTCCATGGTCCTGGTAAGACTCCAATAACAAGTAGGCGAAAAGCGCTTACTTAATTTTTGGCCCTGGTACCGTTGATATCCAGAAGCACGAAAATCATCCAATTGAGAAATCTGTTCCGACTGGGTACTTTCATATGCTTTATAATTTCTATAGGACAACATTGCAATGGCTCTGGCTGCTTCAAGACCTGCCTTCCCTCCTTCAGGATTGGAATAATCTGCAAAACCCGGGTCAGCTGTCAATGCCATTCGTTGACTTTCATTAAAAGCTATCCCCCAGGGGGAATGTCGAGCATTTGCGGCTAACACTGTGATTTTTTCAAAAACATGCGGTTCTAAAATAGACCATTCCAATAGTTGCTGTCCTCCCATCGAACCGCCAATTCCAAGTTTAACCTTGTCTACCTTTAAATGTAACCTAAGGAGGTTGAATGATTTTGCAATATCTCGATTGGTAACCAACGGGAAGTCTGTCCCATAATATTTATTAGTAGCCGGATTAATGGCATCAGGATTGGTGCTGCCGTAAGAAGAACCTATAATGTTGGCGCAAACGACAAAATGCGCATCCGTATCTATGACTTTTCCCGGTCCTACCAAATCGGGCCACCATTCAAGGGG
>JAGQWW010000027.1 GCA_020436955.1 Saprospiraceae bacterium
CTTTTGTGGTGCATACCTCCGGTGCTACGCCCGGGAGTATCCTTAAAGAACACTTCAAACGTTATGGAGTATTTTATCCGTTACAGACCTTTAGTAAAGAAGTAAATCCGGAGTGGGAAACCATTCCAATCTGTATTGATGCCTCGAATATTGCAGATGTTCATTCATTGCAGGAACTCGGTAAAAAATGTAGTAATACAGTAGTAAGGATTTCTGATGATCAAAGAGCGGCTTTACACGTCGCAGCAGTATTTGCCAATAATTTCACCAACCATATGCTGCACCTTTCCTGGTTAATTGCCAAAGAACATGGAGTGGATTTTTCGATTCTTATGCCTTTGATTAAAGAGACAATAAGAAAGGTGGGTGATAATAATCCGGGCGATATGCAAACAGGACCTGCTTTACGGGAGGATGATAATACGATAGCTGCACACTTGGAACTATTAGCAAATCATCCTGACATTCAATTGGTATATGAAGTGCTTTCCAAAAGCATTTTACAACAAAAGCATAAAAAATGAGAATTGTAGGAGATATAGCTCATCCAAGATTAAAGATTTCCATCTTCCACCATGCGGAGCGTTATGCAGTAAAGTTTGAGCATGCAGGAATAGAAATAACCTTCAAGTTTTCAGCAGAAGAAGGCGCTACAGATTTGGCTTCCATAAAGGCAATGATGGATAATGCTTTTATCGCAGCAGCTGAGGAAAAGCTGCGTGCCCTTATTCCAATGCGATTAGAAAAGATTGCGGAAGTGTTGCCGGCTGCCCGTGAAGGAGAATTTGACGAAATCATTTAAATGTTAAAAAATGCTGTTTTTTAAGGCAGCAATGTTTCTATTCCCTTCGTTTTCAAAGCATAGACTGTCTTATAGCACACCTATTTTTTTGACTGTTTGCTTGGTTAAGCGAAGGATTCGGGCTACATTCGGAATATGAAACCGGTTATAAATATAGCCCTGCCCCTTGATTACGCGGAAGAAAACTTCATCAAGGCCTGTGCCCGGAAAGAACTCTGGGCTCAAAAGCGTTTGTACGAAGATTACTATCCTGCTATGATGGGCGTTTGTTTGAGGTACTCCAATAATCAGGACGACGCGCTTGATATTTTACATGAAGGCTTTATCAAAGTTTTCAAACATATTGGAAAATACCAACCCGGAACCTCCCTTTCAGCTTGGATTCGTCGGATAATGGTCAATACAGCCATTGACTTTTATCGGAAAAACATAAGAAGGCGAACCGAGTCCATCGACCAGGCATATCACATCAGTTCAGAAGATGCCGATGCTATCAGCCAGTACAGTGAAAAGGAAATTTTAAAAGCGGTACAAGATTTGACCCCTGCTTATAGAACAGTTTTTAATCTGTATGTAATTGAGGGCTATTCCCACAAGGAAATTGGAGACATGCTCGGAATTACAGAGAGTACTTCTCGTTCGAATCTTGTAAAGGCTCGTGTAAAATTGCAGGATGCCCTGCATGCAAAGGCAAAAATCCGTTTATCTGACGGAACAAATGGTTAATTGAGAGGAGAAATCATATTCAGGTGAAAGAAGATAGAAAAAGGCTGGATCAGGAAATTAAAGACGCCCTGGAGGGGATGGAAGTCCCTTACGATGGTAGTTCCTGGGATTTACTTGCCGGCAAGATGCAGGAAGAACCTGATTTGATGTCCGAAACGGAATCAGATAAACAATTCGATAATTCAGTCAAACAAAAAATAGGCCGTTCAGAGCCCGCATTCAATCCTGCTCACTGGCGTATAATGGCTGAAAGAATCCATCAGGAATTTTCTTTCCAGGAAAAGTTGGTACGCTATAAAATAGCTGAGATCACCGTAATGATGCTCATCTTTTTGACTGTCTATCAAATCCAACCTTTAAATGAGGGTATCAAAAAGAAGATAATTCCCGGTATCGAACGGATTCTCCATGTAAACGATAAGAACCAAAAAGGGCAGGCATCACTTGAAAATGATAATAGTATAGAGGCAATAGGCTCGGCCAATATTGCAGACAATACCATAGATGAAAATAACCTTTTAGCTAATGGTGCTTTAAGCAGTCATAGCGCCGGTCTAGCCATTACAAAAGAGGAAGGGGATCTGGTTGAAAAGCCATTCAAACGTCCTTTTGGTTATAACAGACTTCCTTTACATCTTTCATCTAAGCCCGTTCAAAAGTCAAACCTGGTTTTTCGTGCCAAAGAAAATCGAAAATCTGTTTCCATTATGGAATCATTGGAGTCTAGTCTGGAAGACATGAGTTTGTTGGATGAAAATACCAACCTGGGACTGGGTACTACGGCTATTAATACTGAAAAAGATCCTTCCAAAGTTCGTGTAAGTATGTTTTCTGCAACAGAATACAACTACATCAAAACGCCTTATGACCCGATTTATCCATTGGAAGAATATAGCCGTTACGCTCCCGGATATGGAGGAGGTATCACTTTCGGTTTAAGCTTTGGAAAATGGGAAGTAGAAACAGGTGGTATCTATGCGTCCAAAGAGTATGAACCAAGGGTGCCTGATGAAGTGGTTGGTGGTTTGTTGACAACCGGACTGATTACCATTTCCTTTGAAAATATCCAGTTGAATATGCTGGAAGTTCCTGTGAATCTTCGATATAACTTTGGACAACTTCAAAAATGGCGCTTTTATGGACAGACAGGAGCTTCGCTTCACCTGGCCATGCAAGCACACTATGATAAATTTCCCAATAACTTCTACTCAGGTTTTGCCCGTCAAACAGTTGACAATTCCAGTCTAGCCAAGAAAAAATTCCCGGATGGTCTGCTTGAGGGCGGAAACTTCCAGGAAAATTCCTACTTCACGGCCAATTTAGGTTTAGGAGTGGAAAGGTTGTTGAGCACAAGATGGAGCTTATTCTTGCAGCCTAGTGTTCAAGCCTATTTATTGCCCGGGTATAATTATGGCTTGGGACCTAATCAGGATCGTATCAGTACCTTCTCTATCCTTACCGGTGCTCGTGTTACACTTTGGTAAGATTTTCGCTGTAATCATATTTGATATTTTTATGATTTGTTTTACCTCCCGGTAAATAAGTGGTATGCGTTATGCTCTTTTGATAATCTTGTTTTTTATTGCAGTATCGGAAGTACCAGCTCAGGTACAACCTAATGTTGATGAAATGCCTTATTTCCCGGGGTGTACGGACGCTACAAAAGGAAGTGAGGAAAAAAGAGACTGTTCCAACCAGAATCTTATTGCTTTTATTTCAAATAATTTGGCCTATCCGGATAGTGCATTGCAAGCAGGCATCGAAGGGACCGTTTACATCGGTTTTACCATAAATGAGAAAGGCGAGGTTGTTAATCCTTCTTTGCTGAAAGATCTCGGTTACGGATGTGGTTTCGAGGCTATTCGAATTGTTGAAGAAATGCCTGATTGGGAACCTGCCATGAAAAATGGAAAACCGGTTTCAGTTGACATGAGTTTGCCCATTCGGTTTTCCCTTCAAGCGACAGATGGTGCTGATCTTACAATATTTTGGGCAGGCCTAAACGGGAATCAAACCTCCAGAAAGCAATTAGTTGCAGCAAAATCATCACCCATTGTAGTAAGAGACAGAGAAGGCAATACCCTTGAAGTTGAAGAACTTTGGATTGCTTACCGCAGAAGCTTTTGGAAAAAAGTAGCTCATAGCCGTGGAACGCTTACGCCTAAAATGAAAAGGATTTTATGGTGGTCCAGACCGGGCGGTGAATTGACCCTGGTTGCAAGTGTCCAACAAAATGGAAAGTTCTACGAAGTGAATAAGGTACTTACAGTTAGTGAATAACCACTCTTGAATAGTTACGGTTTACGATGTACGAATTACGGTAAAAGAGCCAAGATCCAAAACATACATCAAATCAGCTCCCGTATTCCGTAAACCGGCTCCCGACTTTATTGGTTGTAACCAATCTTCGCTTTACCTTAGCGCTCCTAACCAAATAAGAAGAAGTAATGGCTGAAAAGATTTTAAACTACGCTACAGGTAAGTGGGTACCATATCAAGATGATAGCCTTCCTCAATACAATGCGGTCAATGGTGATTTGATAGGAACCGCCGGGGAAAAAGGTCTTGATTTCGAGTCTATGTTAGATTATGCAAGGAAAACAGGTGGACCTGCTTTACGCAAAATGACTTTTCAGGAAAGAGGTAGAATGCTTAAGGCTTTGGCACTTCACCTCACTACCATTAAAAAGAAATATTATCCCTTAAGCTTTCAAACCGGAGCAACAAAGATTGACAGTTGGGTAGATATCGATGGAGGCATCGGGACCCTTTTTGCTTATGCATCCTTACGGAAAAAATTTCCTAATGAGCCGTTTTACGTTGATGGAGAAGCGGCCAGGCTTTCTAAAGAAGGCACCTTTATTGGTCACCATATCATGGTACCAAAACATGGAGTAGCGGTGCATATCAATGCCTTCAATTTCCCAATATGGGGTATGTTGGAAAAAGCTTCAGTGAATTGGCTGGCAGGGGTACCTTGTGTCATCAAAGCTTCTGAGGTGACCTCCTTTTTGACGGCTGCCATGGTAAAAGATATTGTGGAATCCGGAATTTTGCCGGAGGGATCTATTCAGCTGGTTACCGGTTCCGGTGTCGGCATTTTGGACCACCTGACTTCACAAGATGTAGCAACATTTACCGGCTCAGCTTCTACAGGAAGAAAATTAAAGTCCTTACCAAACATCATAGAAAATGCAATTCCTTTCAACATGGAGGCAGATAGTTTAAATGCTGCTGTGCTTGGATTGGATGTGGAGCCGGGATCGGAAGAGTTTGATTTGTTTGTAAAAGAAGTGAAGCGGGAAATGACCTCTAAAGCAGGTCAAAAATGTACCGCTGTCAGACGCATCATTGTACCGGAAAGCAGATTGGAAGCTGTGCGTGATGCATTGACTGCCAGTCTTCAAAAAACCACCATAGGTGACCCAATGGTAGAAGGAGTAAAAATGGGTTCCCTGGTTTCAAGAGATCAATTGCTAGAAGTACAGAGCAGGTTGGAAATTTTAAAAAAGGAGCAAGAGGTAGTTTTTGGTGGTAATGGCCACCTGGACCTTATGGGTGGAGATGCAAACAAGGGTGCATTTATGGCTCCGACTTTATTTTTCAACAGTGATCCTTTTCATAAACACGCCTGCCATACCGTGGAAGCATTTGGACCGGTAAGTACCATTATGCCTTACAGAACCACGGAAGACGCCATTGAATTGGCTAACATGGGTAAAGGGTCTTTGGTTTCAACAGTATGTACCTATGACCAAAATATTGCGAGAGACTATGTAATGGGCTCTGCGGCTTATCACGGTCGTATCCTGATCCTTAACAGGGAATCTGCCAAGGAAAGTACTGGTCATGGTTCTCCTATGCCATTATTGGTCCACGGTGGACCAGGTAGAGCAGGAGGTGGTGAAGAAATGGGAGGTGTTAGAGGCGTAAAACACTATTTGCAAAGAACTGCTATACAGGGTCATCCAACCATGATTACCGCAATAACCAATCAATACCAGGTGGGTGGTGCACAACGTGAGGATGATATTCATCCTTTCAGAAAACATTTTGAAGAAATCCAGGTAGGAGATACCCTAATTACCGCAAAACATACCGTAACAGAAGCCGACATCACCAATTTTGCCAACGTAAGTGGTGACAACTTCTACGCTCACATGGACGCCACTTCTCTAGAAGGAACTATATTCGAAGGCAGGGTAGCACACGGCTATTTTATCCTTTCCAAAGCTGCCGGACTTTTTGTAGAAGCCAAAAAAGGACCAGTACTGCTGAATTATGGAATTGACGAATGTCGTTTTACCAAGCCTGTATATCCGGGAATGACCATCGGCGTAAAACTTACCGTAAAAGAAAAAGTAGATCAAGAAAAACGAAGTGAGGAAGATATCGCTAAAGGTATCGTTCGCTGGTTGGTGGAGGTGTATGACGAAACCAATGAAACTTGTGCACTTGCTACTATTTTAACGATGGTGAGGAAGATAGATCAGAGTAGTTAGAGATGGAAGATGGAGGATGAAAGATGAAAGATAGGAGATAGGAGATAGGTGATGGGGGATATAGGGATTTAATTTACGAATTACGGTTTGAGTCTTTCCAAAATTTTGTGTATTTGGCTTTTGTTGATACAGTTTTCGTAGAGTTGATTAAATAAGGTTTCACAATTTAATTCTTTCAGGGAATAGTACTAGAAATTGATTTAGTATTTGAGGCCAGGCATACCGTTGTTTTTGCCATTTTTCCCTTATTTGCATCGCCGCTAAATAGATTGATTTTATTGCTGCATCGTCATTAGGAAACACCTTTTTGTTTTTGGTGTATTTTCTTAGACTGGCATTAAAGCTTTCTATAATATTTGTGGTATAAATAAGTCTTCTTATTTCTGCGGGAGCACTTAAAAATGGGACAAGATTGGACCAATTATTTTCCCAGCTTTTAATTACTAATTGATATTTCCCTCCCCATTTCCCTCTAAAATCTTCTAATGCCTTTTGGGCCTGGTCCTCTGAATCTGCTTTGTAAATTGACTTGATATCTTTAATAATTGACCTTCTATCCTTGTAAGACACACATTTCAAGCTATTGCGAACCTGATGGACTATACATATTTGCCGGATACTTTGTGGGAAAATAGCTTCTACAGCTTGATCCAGACCTTTGAGGTTATCTGAGCATAGATATAGAATGTCTTTTACTCCTCTTTGACGCAAATTTTCAAACATCTGCATCCAGACACTGGCTGATTCTGCCTCGTAGATTTGCAAACCCAGTATGTCTTGTTGCCCATCCTTGTTGACACCTAAAATAATTAAGCAGGCTTTACTTTTTACTTGGCCATTCTCTCTGATCTTGTAATGAATCCCATCTATCCATACAATCGGATAAATATCTTCCAATGGCCTGTTTTGCCATTCCCTTATATCTGTTAATAAGGATTCGGTAATAAGCGAGATTGAACTCTTTGAATAGCCTACTCCATATGTTCTTTCAATGAAATCAGAAATATCATTGGTACTCATCCCCTTTGCATAAAGCAATAGAATGGCATCTTCTATTTCCTCACTCATTTTTTTATGCTTCTGTACTGCGACTGGATCAAAGGTGCCTGCCCTGTCGCGAGGAACTTGAATAAGTACTTCACCACTTTGAGTTTTCAGAGTCTTGGAGGAGTGTCCATTACGAGTATTGGTCTTTTTCCCATCCCCTTTCTCATTAGGTTCATGACCTAAATGGACAGTTAACTCAGATTTTAGAAGTGCTTCTACCCCTCTTTTGAAAAGCTGCTCCTGAGCTTTCAAAAGGTCAGCTTTATTCCCTAACTGGGATACTAGCTGGTCTAATAACTTTTCCGTTTCTTTATTCATCGTAGATAAAATTAATCTACGAATACTATATCAACAACGCTATACACAAAATTTAATTCGAGAATCCTCATTTGTGGGAAATACACAAAAAGTTGCACAGTCCCTACGGTTTACGAACTAGGTAAACCGTAATTCATAAATTATCTTCCATCCTTCATCTTCCATCCTCGATCTATTTTTCCTGCAAGTTCTTCCAGGTTCTGATATCTTGCCCCATCAAGGCCGCGGCCATCAATTCAGGAAACATATCTGGGGTACAGGCAAAAGCATGGATGTCTAATCCGGCCAAGCGGCTGGCCATGTTTCGATCATAGCTGGGAGCACCTTCGTCGTCAAGGGCCAGCAAACTGATAAATTGTACTCCTTTACTTTTTAAAGAAGCGATTCTTTTAATCATCAGGTCCTGGTTACCGCCTTCGTAAAGGTCTGAAATGAGAATGACGATGGTTTCAGAAGGATAGCCTATGATTTGCTCGGTATAAGCAAGTGCTTTTTGAATGTCGGTACCTCCTCCCAGTTGGGTTCCAAAAAGTAATTCTACGGGGTCGTCAAGATGTTTGCTTAGGTCAACGACTTCAGTATCGAAAGCCACAAGTTTGGTCTGGATGGATTTCAATGAAGCCAGTGCTGCTCCGAAAACAGCTCCGTAAACCACAGAGGAAGCCATGGATCCACTCTGATCCATCATCAAGACGATGTGTTTGAGGGATTGCTTCATTTTACCATATCCGACCAGCCTTTCAGGTATAATGGTTTTTAAATCCTGCTGATAGTTTTTCAGATTTGCTCGTATGGTTCGATGCCAGTCGATTTCATTAGGCTTGGGTCTGTAGTTTCTGACCGTTCTTTTTAGGGCCCCTTCAATTGCTTCCTGAAGCGGTTTTTTAATTCTTTTTTCAAGGTCACGCACGACCTTTTCAACCACCTTCCTGGCAGTATCTTTGGTTTTAGTCGGCATAACCTTATTAAGAGAAAGTAAAGTGGCTGCCAGGTGCACATCAGGTTCAATACTGTCCAATAATTCGGGTTCCATGAGAAGTTGGGTTAGGCCAAGGTTGTCGATGGCATCCCGTTGCATAATCTGGACTACGGAAGAGGGAAAATAATTGCGGATATCTCCTAACCATCGGTTGATGTTGGGAGAGGAACTTCCCAGTCCGCCTTTTCGATCAGAATCGTATAAGGCTTCCAGGACATTGTCCATTTTCTTTTTGGTAGGCTTAAGTTCTACCTCTTTTTCAGGGTCTGCTTTTTGACCCAGTATCAGCCTCCATTTCTCTATCCGCTCCTCCATTTTATTTACCGTCTTTTTCTACCCTTATCGGCATAACCAAAAATCCAAAGGGTAAGGAGTGCTCCGGCCAAAGCTGTTAGCAGCGAGCCCGTAAAGGTATCAGCTACTTTGATTCCTAAAAATTTAAAAACCCATCCACCAACTATACCACCAATAATACCTACCAGGATATTGCCTAATACCCCAAATCCGGAACCACGCATCAGTTGTCCGCCAATCCATCCGGCTAAAGCACCTACGATAATGTAATACAGCATAGAAATAAGATTTTTATGAATAATTTTGAACGTGTAAGACAGCGGTAAAAATAATTTTTTATCATTTGAAGGTAGAAAAAATCAGATAGAACCATGGTAAGTTTCGATTTCAGCGGTAAAAATGTGGTGGTGACAGGTGCATCGAGAGGAATAGGAAGGGCAGTTGCTATAAAGATGGCAGAAGCAGGTGCAAGGGTCTTGGTTCATTTTCAAAAAAATAAAAAAGCTGCAGCAGAGACCCTTAGGTTGATGTCCCAACCAAAACGTGGGAGTCATTTTGCCCTAAGGGCAGACCTGGCAGATCCGGCCGCCATCAGGGAAATGGTAGACGAAATCGATAAGGAGTTTGAAAAAGTGGATATCCTGGTTAACAATGCAGGGATTTTTGAACCTCAAGCCATCGATATGAATTTTGATGATTGGGCTGATGCCTGGCAAAATACTATCAATGTCAACCTAATGGGAGCGGTACATCTTACCTACCATATTGCACGAAGAATGGTCAAAAGTGGTGGAGGCAAAATTGTCAATGTTTCTTCCAGGGGTGCTTTCCGGGGTGAACCAGACCATCCTGCTTATGGAGCCAGTAAAGCCGCCCTAAATGCATTTGGTCAATCAATGGCGGTAAAATTGGCACCTGATAATGTGCAGGTGTTTACCCTTGCTCCCGGATTTGTTGAAACTGATATGGCTGAGGACTTTTTAAAAGGTGACACCGGCGAAGCTATCTTGAAGCAATACCCTGGAGGAAAAGTGGCAAGCCCCGAAGAAGTCGCCAATGCCGTATGTTACTTTGCTTCCCAAGGCCAGGAAATGGCTTCCGGCGCTATCCTGGACCTTAATGGTGCCAGTTACCTCAGAAGCTAATTCAATATTAGAACCTCTTTGCTGACAGGTTTGAGACCCAATTTTTCCTTTCCAAAGGTAAAAATGGAATTGAGTGGCGCGTCAAGGTCAACGGGGAAATGCCTGGAGGTGAATACATGGTATCCGGCTTCCGGAAATGCTTCCTTTACGCGGAGGTTTTCAGGTGTAGCAATGTGATCCCAAAACCAATGAATTTTTTCCACTGAAATTGCATCGTCCTGATGGGTTTCATCTTTGTAATAATAACCCACGTAAATCGGCTGATTAATACCTTCAAAAGTCTTTTCAGTCATGGTTTGCTGAACAAGATTTTTTAAACATAACAAGCCTTCAATACGATATTTGGTCGTCCAAAAACCAGGGACATCACCTGGGCCATGCCATACGCGATAATCTCCCCCCAGCACCTGTTTAGCGATTTGAAGACCCCATGGTTTTGTCAACAAATCAGAAGTTGGATCAGCCAGATCTATATTTGGACTGAAAGCTATTAATGAGTGGATGTCAGGATTATTACTGGCCAGATAAAATGCCAGGGTACTACCGGTTGAGCAGGACATCAGGATGACATTTTCTCCTATGGTTTTCCCAATTTCAATAGCCTCTTTTGCTGATTCAACCAGTTCGCGAGGTGTTATATTTAAAAATACATTGGAATCGCGGATGCCATGTTCCGGGAAACGATGGATGTATAAATTGCACCCAAATTCTTCTGCAAACTTGTAATGAATAGGATCTCCTTCTCCAGGGCTACCGGACCATCCGTGAAGGTAAACAACTGAATATTTCGTTTTGCTAACCGAATCAGCCCAAATAATACGTGCTTCGTTATCCGGTTTCAAATTCTTAACGCCAGCCTCCTTCGTGTTTACATACGCTTCCACTTTGTTGATGGGGATATCCCAACTTATAGCTTTTTGATCTACCGCTTCAAAATGGGCGGTTGGTCCAAGCAGGTAAACCAAAACCAATAAAAGTATCCCTCCTCCAAAAAAGTAAATGGCTTTTTTCATATCAGACGATTCTTGCCGTCTAAAGTCTGACTAATTTTTTAAAAGCAATACCATTTTGGTGATCAACTTTAAGTAAATAGAGCCCGGGTGCTGTTTTCATTGGCCATTGGATGGAAATAGTGGAACTTTCATTATTGTATGGTTGCATCCAAACTTCCTGTCCATTATAATCCAATAGACTAACCTTAATAACCGGGTCAGTTACTTCCAGGGAAAATCCATCACGTGATGGGTTAGGGTAAACTACCATAGCATTGGAATTTTCCAATTCTGTTGAAGATGAAGTACACTCCAGATCCAGAATCTTTGCCCATAATTCATTGTCAAAGGATGAAAGTGCTGGTGAAACGCCTCCTGCTGAATTACCACATCTTACAACCACCATATTCATCGAAGGAACTACATAGATTTTCTGGTCGTTTTTACCAAGTGCTGCAAACATATCGTCAGGAGCATTTGGGATGACTGAGCCTTGAAATTGAAACTGGGTGCCAGGTAATAAGTGAAAGTTGGAACCATTCAACCACCACAAATAACCATAACCTGGGTTTAAACTTTGAGATGGATGGGTCATTTCATAAAAGTAGTCCGGATCATTTAAAATTGGATTACCATTCCAGATGCCACCAGCCAGATTTAATAATCCAAAACGGGCCATGTCTCTGGTGCGACCATAAAATATATAGTTAAACCACAAGCCATTCATTCCTGTCGTGTTGGTGATGTATTGTCTAAAAAAGAAATTTTTATTGATTCCTACAGCGGCTTCGATAACATCCTGAGTTAAACGATAAGGTGCATTGTAATAATCCCATCGGGTCCCTGGAGGTGCAAAATATTCCATGCATTCTGGGTCGAGACAATCATCGTCACCTGAACTGGCAGCAACTTCCAGACCTGTGGTCATTGTTATTTGGTGTCGGATAGTGATTTCATCTTCCTGTTCCGGCGTACAAGCGGTCCAACCATTTCCCAGATATTGATTGGTTTTGTCATCAATTGAAAGGGCACCATTTTTCTGAGCTATTCCGAGCATAAATGCCATGACACTTTTCCCGGCAGAAGCATAATACCAGATAGAATCTTCAGTGAATGTATCGAAATACTTTTCCAGGACGATTTTACCATCTTTTAAAATGATAAATCCTTTAGAGTTCTTTTCTTCCAGGAAGTCATACAGCTCATCAATCTTTTCATCACACCAATCCAATTCATCTGGATCCATGGTTGCCCAGGGTTGGAGTGGGTCAATAGAAGGGAAATACAGGTTTTGCCCGTTCAAGCAATAGGCAATAAATATTAAAAACAGGGGTGCGAGTAGTTTTCTTACCATGGTTTTTTAGGATTAGACTAATAAAAAAGACAAGGTTTAATAAATGTAGGTAAAAAATAAAGGAGGGCTTTATTTCTTTTTAAAGGAGACAATTTTCGTAAAAATTAAACTCTACCTTTGAGGGTTTGTTTTTACCTTTTTGATAACGAATTTTCAGAAAAGAAGGAGGAAAATCCACCATGGAGGAAAATAACGGAATGCCGGTCATAACCGAATTGGATCACATCGAAGTAATCGGTGCTAAAGAACATAACCTAAAGAATATTGACGTGAACATTCCACGCAATAAGATGGTGGTTATTACCGGTATCAGTGGGAGTGGTAAATCTTCCCTGGCTTTTGATACGATTTATGCCGAAGGACAAAGGCGGTATATGGAAACCTTCTCCTCCTATGCTCGCCAATTTATTGGTCAAATGGAAAGACCGGAAGTAGAGAACATCAATGGTCTGAGTCCTGTAATCTCCATCGAACAAAAAACAACAGGAAACAACCCACGCTCTACGGTCGGTACCATTACTGAAGTGTATGACTTTATGCGCTTGCTTTTCGCAAGAGCCGGAGATGCATATTCCTACCTGACCGGTAAAAAGATGGTTCGGTATACGGAAGAGCAGATGATCGAACACATTCTGGACAATTTTAACAACAAGAAGATATTGTTACTGGCTCCCTTGGTTAGAGGTAGAAAAGGACATTACAGGGAGCTTTTTGAGCAAATAAGAAAACAAGGTTATACCAAGGTAAGAGTCGATAATGAAGTAATTGACATCAAGCCCGGCATGCAGTTGGACCGTTATAAAGTCCACGATATTGAAGCTGTTATTGATCGCATTAAAATGGGTCCCGACCGTGCGGATCGATTAAAAGAATCGATGACGCTGGCGTTAAAAATGGGAAACGGCATCATCCTAATCATGGATGCAGATACTGCTGAAATCAGTGGGTATTCCAAATCCTTGATGGACCCTGAAACCGGATTGTCCTATGAAGAGCCTTCGCCCAATGCTTTTTCCTTTAATTCGCCTTATGGTGCCTGTCCAAAATGTAATGGTTTAGGTAGTATCAACAAGGTGGACATGGATAGGGTAATTCCCGATGATTCCAAATCCATCAACGATGCAGGTATCGTTCCATTTGGTGAGGTAAGGGATAATTGGACTTTTAAGCAACTCCGCGCGCTTTCCAAGCAATTTAAGTTTACTTTTTCAACGCCTATTAAAGACATCCCAAAGGAAGCGCTTGATATCATGCTGCATGGTGGTGGAGAAGACACTATGGACATGGGTTGGGCCAATAGTTCACATGATTATGTGTATAATCTGGCTGCGGAAGGAGTAGTCAACATGCTCTATAGATGGTACAACGATACCACTTCTGAAAAAATCAGACAGTGGGCGGAAGAATTCATGATGGTCGATACCTGTCCTGATTGTGAAGGCGCTCGTTTGAAAAAGGAATCTCTACATTTTAAAATCGCGGAAAAAAACATCTCCGAATTAGCAGAGATGGACCTACACGAGCTGCAAGATTGGGTAAATAATGTTGAAAAAGATTTGAGTGAAAGGCAAAAAGCGATTGCAAAAGAAATTTTGAAAGAAATTAGACTCCGAGTAGGCTTTTTATTACACGTTGGATTGGATTATCTGACCTTAAATCGACCGGCTCGAACACTTTCCGGTGGGGAAGCGCAGCGAATCAGACTGGCAACCCAAATTGGTTCCCAACTTACCGGTATTACCTACATTTTGGACGAACCGAGCATTGGCCTGCACCAACGAGATAATCAAAGGCTCATAGAGTCTTTGAAAGAACTATCTGAAATTGGAAATACGGTCCTGGTGGTAGAACACGATAAGGACATCATGCTGGCTAGCGACTATTTGATAGACCTTGGCCCCGGAGCAGGAAAACATGGAGGAGACCTGGTAGCACAAGGTACGCCAGAAGAATTTCTGCATACCGAAACGCTTACTGCGGCTTATTTGAAAAATGATCTGAGGATAGAAATTCCTAAAGAAAGGCGCAAGGGTTCCGGTGAAAAGCTGGTTTTGAAAGGTGCAAAAGGAAATAATTTGCAGGATGTTACCCTTGAAATTCCGCTTGGTACATTTACCTGTGTTACCGGTGTATCCGGTTCCGGTAAATCCAGTCTTATCAATGAGACTTTATATCCTATTCTTAGAAATTATTTTTACAAGAGTCTCCAAAGGCCACTTGAATTTGATAAAATCAAAGGGTTGGAACATATCGATAAGGTGATTGAAATTGACCAATCACCTATCGGTCGTACACCTCGCTCTAATCCGGCCACCTATACCGGAGTATTTACTGAAATTCGTTCCCTGTTTGCCAGTCTTCCGGAAGCGAAGATCCGCGGTTATAAAGTTGGACGTTTTAGTTTCAATGTGAAGGGTGGTAGATGTGAAACCTGCCAGGGTAGTGGAATGCGCACCATTGAGATGAATTTCCTCCCTAATGTCTATGTAGAATGTGAAACTTGCCTTGGAAAAAGATATAATCGCGAGACTCAGGAAATCCTTTACAAGGGAAAATCCATCAGTGATGTGTTGGAT
>JAGQWW010000279.1 GCA_020436955.1 Saprospiraceae bacterium
GGATAAAATTCCTTTCGCTTACTGCGTGGTTGGTAATAACCAGGACAGTAGATGTTTTTGCGACCTTCCAATTTACCCCGGATCTTCAAAAAGAAGCCAATCCAATGGTAAGTGTTTTTGGCTTACACAGTTGGAGTATTATGCTAACAGTAATATCATTGTTGGTTGCTGGCGTGATTTACCTTTACTATATCCATGTCTTTAAAAAGGACCTTCCACACCCAGTGGAAAAAGGAATGGCTTTCAGTGAATTTTCCGGATACCTATTTTTTGGCGAAAAAAGACCCTGGTACCACATGTTGTATCATATTCCAAAAGGTTTGAAACGAAATGTGCAAGTAATGGGTGTTATCCTACCTTATGGCTTGGCCTTTGCCGGGCTGGTTTCAACACTTATGTGGTATGGAATTTATTTTTTGCCTGAATTGTATCGTCCCTACCACAGTGTTTTTGCTATTTGGACGCTTCTGGGATTAGGATGTATAGCTTCATGGCTTATTTTTGCATGGGTGGAATTTGATAAATATCGTTTAAAAGTAAAGGCAAAAGATGCGGGAATTTAGAACCCCCATAAAAGAAATAGTACCGAATCATTCTATTCATTACCAGGATCCTATCATCGCGGCAGGTTCTTGTTTTGCTGAAAATATCGGGCAAAAATTAAGCGAACACAAGTTTGATGTTTTGGTGAATCCTTTCGGTATCATTTACCATCCCTTGCCTTTAATTTCGATGTTGGAAAGACTTATAGACGAGGCTTATTTTAATGCGACCGATCTTTTTAAAAATAATGGTCTTTGGCATAGTTGGATGCACCACGGCAGTTTTTCTCATCCTGATGAAATCATCATGCTGGAAGGTTTGAATGCTGCCATCTCCCACGGATACCAACAATTAAAAAAGGCTACAACCTTGATGTTAACATTTGGCACCTCCAATGGATTTTATCTTCGAGAGACGGGAGAAGTAGTTGCTAATTGTCATAAGATGCCGGGTCAATTATTTGAAAAAAAGCGGACAGATCTGGAGCATTTAAGGACCCGGATCGCTGCTGGAATTGAAAAGCTTCTTTCTTTCAATAAAAACATTCAAATCATCATAACAGTCAGTCCTGTAAGGCATCTTAGAGATGGTTTGATCACAAATAATAGAAGTAAGGCAGGGTTATTATTACTAGCGGAACATTTGGAAAGTGAATTTGAGCAGGTGCATTATTTCCCTGCTTATGAGTTGCAGATCGATGATTTAAGGGACTACCGGTTTTTTGCAGAAGATATGACACATCCTTCCGACGTAGCAATTGACTACATATGGGAAGCTTTTCAAAATGCATACTTCGATCCATCCACCTTGGATTATACAAAGGCTTCAGAGAAACTTTTGAAATCGATTCAGCACAAACCATTATTCCCCGGCACAGCTTCAGCAGACCAGTTTGAGCAAAAACTCCAAACTGAATTACAACTATTTGAAGAAAAGTGGGGTGTACATCTCAGGTCATAATTCCCTTTACATCAATACACCTCTTTTAGCTTGCACCGGTGGTGGTAAATCTTTCTCACCCAGCATTTCCTTCAAATCAATTTCTATCACCCTACATAGGGAAAGCATTGGGATATCGTTGGCCATACCCTGGAATGGGTTTTCTGAGTAATCGCCAACCACTTCCATCATAACATATACCCAACCAATTAAAGCAGTAATCGGTATAGATACCCAAAACCCCCAATCTCCAATTTTCATCATCTCCGGTATCATGGAAAAGGGTAGTAAGAATATAAAAAATGCAACGAAGTAAAAGCTCATGTTGGCATATTGCCTTGGCAAAGGAAATTTCTTGATGCGTTCACATTTTCCCTGATGCTCAAAGAAGTGATACAAGATTTGCATCAATTCCATATGCCTAAAATCTTCTATCAGGTCCTGGGAGCGGAGTTCTTTTAGATCGCGTGATTGTTCGTTTAGAATTTGTGTGGCAGTGTTTACATGATTGATGAGTCGATCGTGTTCGGCTGGAAGCAGAAAGTGATGAAGTTCTGTTTGAGTTACTTCGTCAGCTACCAGACCTACTCCGTAGTTATCTCTATACTGTTGTGCCTTTTTACGAATGAAAAAACCTTGATTGATATGTTCCCAGGGCGCCGGAATTAATAATTGGCTTCTTAAAGCGTATAACCAGGCTATATGTCGGTAAATGAGACGCTTTTTTATTGCTTGAATATCAGATTCTTCAACTGGTTGATCTTTAAATTGGTTCGTCACAAATCCATCAACATACATACCCCAGGCACGACTGCTATTGACAATAGCTCCCCAAATTTTGCGAGCCTCCCACATCCTGTCATAGGCACTATTATTTTTAAAACCTACATAAAAGGCGACAGCTGTACCAATAACAGATACCGGAAGCCATGGTATACTAAAACTGATAATTTCATATTTGTACAACATGGCGAAGATGAAAGACCCACTCAGCAACCAAAGCCAATGGTGACCTGAAAAGGCGATAATCCGGGATATGCTTAGATTTTTTTCGGTAATCATGGTAATTCCTGTGTTTGCGTACTTGTTTTAGGAAGCTGCCAATACATTAATGGCTTTATTTTCTAAAATCCTTTCTAGTTGTTCTTTATGAATGGTGTTAATCATGGCGCGGCCAATTTTAGAGGTGGTGGTAACACTGCTCATTTTTTTAAGCCAGGGAAAGAAAGGGCGTAAGAGTTTATACATATTATTGTAAAGGGCAGTTCTGGATTCAATTCCTTTTTCAGGAATGATAAATCCCGGACGAAAAGCATATGCTTTCTTAAAACCTTTGTTTAGGATCAAGTTTTCTGTTTTCCCTTTTACTCGTGCCCACATTACCCTTCCGTTTTCACTGCTATCAGTACCTGTTCCTGATACATAAATGAAAGTCATTCCTGGATTTAGATCATACAAGGTGTCCGCAAATTCCTTAGTTGGATTAAATGTGATTTTAGTATAGACTTCTTCGCTTAAGCCTACTGCAGATATGCCCATACAGTAAAAACACGCATCAAGACCTTTCAAATCTTCCTTAAATCGGTCAATTTGTGTGAAATCGTCCAATAATAACTCTTTGATTTTAGGGCTGGTCAGGCCAATTGGACGTCTATTTACCAGTATAACCTGGTCGATTTCGTTGTCATCCAGGCATTCCAACAAGACTCCTTTCCCCACCATTCCTGTAGCTCCGGTTATTAGTACTTTTTTTCCCATGGTATGCATATTTTGGCAGCACTCATTATTAAAAAGAATAACATCAGTGCCAGTAAATATACATTATTGCAGTGGAAGCGCTGTAAAGGATTCAAGACGTGAAATAGGGTACAGGTTGTGGGTGGGTTCGTACCATGGTGAACGCTTGTATACAAAATCAAGTTGGGCCCTGGCATTGTTGGCAAATTCCTTGTCAGCTGCTTTTTTCTCCTCCAGTTCCTTTTTGATGGAAGGATTTTCTTTTAAAAAATCTGCAGCGGTATCTTCAAAAACATAGGAAGAAAAGTATTCTTTTTGCATCAAGATACCATCGAAAAAATTCCAGGCAAAGTAACTATCAGTAGCCTGTGGTTCAAGATTTTCCATGATGACCCTGTTGTTGCTTTGGTTTACGTACACTACATAATCACCTTTTCGCCAGGTCTTTTTCAAAGGTGTTTTTTCCACTTCAGTGTCGTAATGCAAGTAATGACTTTCGTAGGGAAATGGAGTTGTCTTGTAATTGGTGATTCGATAAAATGAAGATTCAAGGGTGATGGTATCGGCCAATTTTTTTATTTCAACACCATTCCACTGTAGACGTTGGATGACCCGGTCATATGCTTGCGGAATGATGTAAGCCACCGGCTTTTTCACCGTGATAGATGGTTGAAAAGTATTTCTATAAGGAATAGTGATTTCATATGGTTTATCCCGGTCGTAATACAAACGGTCTAGACCACTTACTTTACTTTTTTTGTATTTAGCTTCGTATCCTTTAAAGGTAAGATCATTGATGCTGGAGGGGTCCATCTCCCAGGCTATGGGAAAATCAGATTTACTTCGGGAGGCATTATTGGTTCTTAACCTGTACTGCATAATCTGCACGCCATCTCTGGCAGTAATTTTTGAAATAGCATCTAAAAAATGATAAGTGGCCCAGACCCTGTCTTCAAAAGGCTTCCACATGTGTGTCTCAAGGGTGTAGCCTATGATATTATGTTGGGTTGTAAATCCTGTCGAATATCTTGGAGATTCCAGAAAGCCATTTATGCCTTTGTCCGGCGTTTCATCGGCATTAACATAAGGCACCATTTCCCATTTTCTGCGATTCATTTCTTTGTACAATTCAGGGGTCATTTGTCCTGCCATGTAATCGCGCAATG
>JAGQWW010000280.1 GCA_020436955.1 Saprospiraceae bacterium
ACATGGACCAATAAGAAGGCGATGAATAACTTTCTACATACTGATCTACATTTTTCCAATCTTCATCATGCGCACCTTTACCCGGGCGGTCATCCATGGCTCCCCAATTGGTAGGTCCCATGATCCAGGTGTAGGTTCCGCCATTGGGTCCTGACTCGTTGTATCCCAAACTTGCCTGGTACAAACTGTCGGTATGGAATTTTTGATTGTGTGCCTTGACGGCAGCTTCGAATTTGTCTTCCATGCCTCTTTTCACCGTAATGGTAAGGGCTTCGTACATATTTGGGTCGTTGTTTTGACCGAATAGGAAGACAGGGAGCACTAGTAGTGCAATGATCAAATTTTTCATTTTTAACTGGGTTTCAGATGTTTAAAAAAATAAAACTACTGGAAGGTAAGGATTAATTTTTGTTTTGTCGCATGTGATACTAAACACTATTTATTTTGAATAAAGAATATTATACAAAACAATATATTGACTAAATAGAGAAGGAAAAACTTTCATAAAATTGAAATTCCAACAATTTAAATGGGATTTTTATACAAAAAACCAATAAAAAAGGGATCCCGATTTTGGGATCCCTTTTTTATAAATAGCACTTGTAAAGTGCTATTGACAGGGTACTTCATCGCAAGACAAAATGGAGGTCTTTGTACCTGGAAGATAGGTAGACCAGGAGTTCAAGGTTTCACCTGAAATTCTCTTCAGGGTAAAAACGGAGTACAACTGCCAAATGACTGCAGAATTGCCGGCAGGTACTTTTATGGTCGTACTGCTCGAAGTATTGGACTCTGCAGTATGGCTTAATCCCTGGGTAAAAGTAAAAGAGGTAGAAGCGGTTACCGTTGTTTTTACGCCCAATCCATCTATTTCACCACCTGCCTCAACCGATACACTGATACCTGTGGTGTTGGAAAACTCTTTAGATTTGGTTTCTGACCAAGACTTTCCTTCTGACAAGGACAGCGTACATTCCAGGCCTGCATTGGTGGATTCCGGGCAATCGCCATAATCGGTCGCTTTCCAATAATCATCTCGGGTCAAAATATAATATGGATTTTCAACAATCGGATTTCCTGCAATTGGATCATCTACCAGATAAAAAGGCAAATGTGCCACATTGGTCATGGTATGAATGGTCTCCGTTGGCATCGTATGCATCTTATGCTTGGGCTGACCATAATCGTATTCCTTGGTAGCGGGCGGGTTTGGTATATTGATCTCTTCCACCAAAATGAATCTAAATTCATCTCCTGTTCCGTTTACGTTGTATTGCTGTAAATAAGCGCGGTCATCCATAGATGCACTTTTAATATTCCAATTTTTGCCGCTGTGTTTAGCGCGCACCTCATAGGTTTTATCGCCTACCTTTTTAAACCAAAACAATTCATGGTCAGCAATCTTATTGGTTTTGGGATCCATCACCTTTCGGTATTGATGGATTCTGGCTTCATCGTTCATACTGGCATTTTGGACGTTGAAATATTTTCCGCTATGCCTTGCCATGATCATATAATATTGGCGACCCGCTTCTTTTACCACAGGCAAAACAGCAAAATGCTCATTGTATGAATTGTTATTTTGGAATTGGACTATGGCTGCGTTATCATTCATGGACGCATCATTGACATTTAAAAACTTGCCGCTGTGTGTTGCCTGGATCATGTAGTAACCGACTTTAAAGCCGTTTTCCATGTCGATAATTTCCTGGCTGAAGGCATTTACTTGTAAGAGCACAAGCAGCAGTAAGACAGGGTAAAGTGCCCTGCCATTGGATTTTGTACTGTTCATTTGAATTTAATTTAATTGAGTTTTACAGGTGACCCAAAATAATCAAATTCTAAAATTCCCTCATATGTCAAAGTAAAAACCTTAGGAAGAAAAAACCAGGTTTGATGATGGGCCTCTAAAATCTAAATTTCCATTAAACTAAATGATTCAAAGTCGGATATAAATTTCTGAATATGACCAAACCTGGCAAACTCCTCCTCGTGGTGGGTAGTAGTTACAATTATTGCATGAGCTCCTGCCCTGCTTGCTGCTTCAGCACCGGTGACACTGTCTTCAAAAATCAAACAATCAGAAGCATTTAGCCCCATGGAATCAGCGGCCTTTTCAAATATTTCAGGATCGGGTTTACCTTTTTTCACACTACCGGCATGGAAAATACCTTTGAAGTAGGGTTGCAGTTGTAATTCTTCTATAACAAAATGAGCGTTTTCAGGCGGTGCCGCAGTACCTATAGCCATCGGCATATTTTCTGCTTTCATTTTATCAAGAAAGATTTCCAGACCGTCAATCAACTTCAATTCAGGTTTAAAAATCTCCCGATATGCCGCTTCTTTCTCCCATGCAATTTGTCTACGCTCTTCGCGTGTGAAACGATCACCAAAAAGTCGCTCTAAAATTTCTTCGTTGATCCCATGGATTTGATCCTTAACTTCCTCAATGGTCATTTCCAATCCCAATTCGGCCAATTTCTTCTGCCAGGCACGGTGATGCACCATCATATTGTCGATCATGGTACCGTCCATATCAAAAATGAGTCCTTTGTACATGTGGTAATTCCTATTTTAAAAAATGAAAACTTAGGCAGGTGTATTGGAAAGGGACGGCAAAGTACGGGTTATTATGGTTTTCGTCTCAACATACTGGAAAATTTACGAATCACGAAGTACGAGCACCAAAAACCGAATGCCGAAAACCCAATACCCTCCAACCTACCTGAACAATTTACCTGCACATTTGGTTACCCAGTAATCTCTCACTTATTAGCGCTTCTTTGTATACATAACCCCTTAAAATGAAGTGTATGTACAAGGTAGTCCTTTGCCTTTTATTCTCTTTTTTCACCTTCCCTTCCTTTGGGACAACTATAGTACCTTTCCAAAATCTGGGTATCATGGCTAGTAATAGCCAGGCAGTAGTATTGGTTGAGGTTACAGCCAAAAATAACAGGATGGAAGGCACATTTTTCCGTGAATACAGCACCCTTCAGATATTGGAAAGCCTGCAACCCGGTCTGGAACAGGGAAGCTTCCTCGAAATCAAAAATCTGCATAAGTGGAACGATGACCTGGAGTGTATGATATGGGGAGACCTTACATTAGAAGCAGGAGAGACCTATCTTCTTTTTTTACAACAAAATGAGAAGGGTGATTGGCAACCATTGATGCTTTCTTATGGTGCTCTTCACATGGTAAAAAAGGCCGGTGTGGAATTGTTGGTTCCTTTTGACCTAGGAGCTGAAACTCACCTACTTAAAACTGCCAGTGGGTTGTTAGCCGAACCCCTCGTGGTGTATGATAAAAAGGCGCTTTTAGACCATTTAAGAAAGGTAATACTTGGAGAAGAAAATTGGGATCAGGAAAAAGTGAAATCGGATACTCCTTTTCAAAACGATCTGCTCCAGGAAAGAGCCGCACCTTCGCATTGTACCTATTTAGGTGCTCCTGCACCTTATCCTCGATGGAATAATTTTCCGACAGCATTACCCACCTACTATACCACAGGAGGTGACCCGGGTTGTGCCAGTTCGATTACAAAAATCCAGGGCGCCCTGTCAGATTTAAACACCAATTACAGCGGCCTTAATTTGACGGATGGCGGGACGCACAACTTCACCCCCGATTGTAGTTCCGGTGCCAACGGATCACAGTTCACCAATTTTGTAGACAACAATTATGGTCAGCGAAGTATCACTATCCAGTTTGACGATCCTTGCAGCGAGATTGCTGACCTAAGTGGTTGTTCAGGAACACTTGCGGTTGGAGGATTGTATTGGTTTTTTGCTACCCATACCTGGGATGGCATGGACTGGAACAATGGAGCATACGGATATGTATTGGTAAACAATGGCGTAGGGGCCTGCTATTGTGCATCAGGTAGCGATTATGATTTGATGATGACGCACGAGCTCACTCACACTCTTGGCATAGGCCACATTGCACCAGGAGAAGGTGTCGCCAACATGAATCCCAGTTGTTGCAATAACATACAGACGCTTGATATTGAATGCCTGGATTACACCTATCTTCTGGCTTTGCCGGTTGAGTTGATGTCTTTTTCCGGTCAAAAAGAAGGTAAAAAAGTAGCGCTGGCCTGGCAAACCGCCAGCGAGATAAACAACGATAGGTTTGTAGTGGAACGAGCCGGTAGCGATGGTATATTTTATGCAATCGGCAGCATAGAAGGTGCGGGAAATGCATTCCAAACCAACCATTATTATTTCGACGACACCAATCCCTTGCCCGGCAGTAATTACTATCGCCTTCAACAGGTCGATTTTGATGGAACTGTAAACTATTCCGACCAAATTGTGGTGGATAATTTTAAAGGATTGGAAGCCAG
>JAGQWW010000281.1 GCA_020436955.1 Saprospiraceae bacterium
CTTGCCTTGGGTACAGTATTGATTATCATGGTGGTTAAATCCTCCATTGCCCTTTCGCTGGGTCTGGTAGGTGCCTTGTCTATCGTACGTTTCCGTGCAGCCATCAAGGAACCCGAAGAACTAACCTTTTTGTTTATTATCATAGGAATAGGATTGGCCGGAGGAGCAAATCAACCGGTTTTGGCGATTGTTGCATTCCTTTTCATCATCATTTTGCTGTATGTACACGGAAGGTTTGCCGGCAATTCGACTTATAAAAAAGAAGACAAGCTTTTCCTGAACATCCATACAGATATCAAGGATCTGGAAACCATAACTAATAAGGTGTTGGAAGCTTTCCCCCATGTTGATTTAAAAAGATTGGATTCACTTGATTCAGGCATGGACCTGACCTTCGTTTGTAAAGCAGAATCCATTGCACAACTAAACGATGCACAAAAAGCAATTGCATCTTTATCACCTGCTACCCGCATTTCGATTATAGAACAACCGGATTGGTAATATGCAAATAAGCAGAACCGAACAGCAATCAAATGCTAAAAATAAAAGGCCTACATATCTTGCATGGCTAGCCGCTGCTTTGGTATTGGCTGGTCTGGTTTGGATTGTCATCCATTTTTCTTCACAAAACACGCTTCCTGATTACGTCATATTCTGTGATGCCGAGAAGGTTCAAAATGACTTATTCATTGGTGAAAACGGTGATTTTAAAAATGGCCAAACTCAATCTCCGGAAAGGGCTCGTTCAGGAAAATTTTCTTGTAAAACGGGTGAAGGCGAAGGCTTACAGTTTGGCTTTTCCATTGATCTGGACAATATAGAAAGTGGTTCTTTTTATAAAGCATCCGTTTGGCGCTATCAGGACCTAAAAGGAAATGACGGATACCTGGCAGTAGCAGCCGATGATGGAAAAAGTTATTATAAAAATTCAGCTTATCCGATTGACCGTGATGAAAAAGGCTGGGAAAAGATAGAAATCGAATTCTTTGTTCCGGCAACCAGCAAATGGAACAAACTCAACATACACACCTATTCAGGGGGTAATACTGTGGTATATTTTGATGACATCCGGTTTGAAAAATTGCCGGAAGGAACAGATTCTACTTTTACGCCTACAGCCGTCAACTTATCGTTGCGTCCTGAAGCTATGGGGAAAATCAAAGCCAAGCGAAAGGAGGCTTTGGAAAATGGCCTATTGGTTTCCAGTGAGGATGACTGGGTGAAAGCCAAGTTTTGGGAAGACGGTCAGGAAAATCCTATGGATGCCAAAATCAGATTAAAAGGAGATTGGCTGGATCATTTACAAGGTTCCAAGTGGTCCTTTAGGGTAAAAATGAAGGACCCGAACAGTTGGAATCGAATGATGACCTTTTCACTTCAAACCCCGGCAGCACGTTATTTTTTGCATGAATGGGTATTCCATCAAATGCTGGAAAGAGAAGATATTCTTACGACCCGTTATGACTTTGTAAACCTTACTGTCAACGGTGAACCCTGGGGTATCTATGCCTATGAAGAGCATTTTGAAAAACAACTGGTTGAATACAGAAACAGAAGGGAGGGTCCGATTGTAAAATTTACCGAAGATGGCTTTTGGGCACACCGCCGAAGGTTTATCAATCAATTTGGCTATTTGCCTACTGACCTGGAGGAACAAGCAGCCCTACAAAGCAAATCAGAGGTAGTACCATTTGCAGAGGGAGCCACCATGAAAAATCCAAAGCTCGCTAACCTCTTTGAGCGTGCTCAGGATTTGATGTACCAATATAGAAATGGTGTAAAACCGGTAAAAGAGGTATTTGATATCGACAGATTAGCCAAATTCATTGCCCTATCTGAAACACTGGGAGCTGTCCACGGACTGGTCTGGCACAACCAGCGATTCTATTACAATCCAGTTACGGATCGACTTGAACCGATTGGTTTTGACGGATTTGTTGAAGCGCCCTACCCAAAATTCTACTTTATAGGACAGGGGACTGCCAATGGAGAAATGATGGAGGATGGCAATTTCATGAGTCGTATATTCCAGGATGAAGAGTTTGCTGCTTTGTATTTTAAATACCTGTATAAATTTACTTCAAGGGACTATCTAAACCCGATCCTGGATTCCTTGCAAGTTGAAATGAGTGGCCGTTTAAAGGTACTTAAATCCGAATTTCCTGAATATTATTTTGATAAAAACAGGACCATTGAGATAGCTCAATTTACCAACGCCCTGATTTTACCTTTCGAGCAATCGCTCAAAGCATTTACCCAGGATGATGACGGTGTAAAAAAATCGTTGAAAATCAGCAATGGCCATAGTTTACCGCTGGAGGTTATTGGCTACGGTGGTAAAAATGATGTTATGACAGGCAACATTGATCCAGTGGTACTTCCAGCCCAACATCCTAGATCTTTTTGGTTCAGAACCAGTCATCCAAAAGGTTCAGCAAAATTCAACTCCTTTAGCAATCTTCGTGAATTGGCAGCTACTTCTTTACGCAATATCGAATTGAGAAAGTTTAAAGACATTGAAGTACCCAGTTCTGCAAAATATTTGTTCTTTAAAACACTGGGCGTCGATTCAGTCTTTTCATCACCTATTTTAAAGTGGTCTACCCCAGGTGATTTTAGTCCTTCACATGAAATGTTTTCAAGTTACCCGCTTAGAGACAATGCAGTTTATTTCATAGAAAAGGACAAAGTAATATTCAACGCAGGCCAACACACCATTACTGAACCTATCGTTATTCCAGAAGGATTTTCGACCATCATCCCGGGTGATGTAACCCTGGATTTTATCAAAAGCGCTTTCTTCCTAACAAAAGGGCCTGTGTTCCTAAACGGAAAAGCAGACGCGCCGATACATATCGCTTCTTCTGACGGAACTGCACGTGGTTTTACCATCATGAATGCAGGCGAGGTTTCAAAAGTTGCTTATACTACCTTTGAAGGATTCAACACCCTAAGTTACAAAGGTTGGAACCTAACCGGCGCTGTTACCTTTTACGAATCCGATGTCGATCTTTTCAAAACCAACTTTATAAAAAACCACTGTGAAGACGGACTCAATGTTATCCGCTCGGAATTCCTGATGAAGGACTGTGTGGTTTCGCAAACTGCTTTTGATGGATTTGACTGTGATTTCTGTAAAGGCGAAATCCGGAACTCTTCGTTCATTAAAACAGGAAACGACGGGATGGACTTCTCCGGAAGCAGTATAAATGTCCACAACTCTCGCTCTATCAATTGCGGTGACAAGGGCCTTAGCGTAGGAGAAGAATCGCAAGTTGTTATGTTCGATTCTGAAATTCGAGGCTGCCCTATCGGAGTAGCCAGCAAAGACCTTTCGGTGCTTGTAATTGACAAGCTCAACATGGAAGATTGCGAAATCGGATTCACAGCCTACCAAAAGAAGCCTGAATACGGCCAAGCAAAAATTATCGTAAAGGAATACACCGGAAATAACCTTAAACGACTTTATCAATTAGCCCCCGGTAGCACATTGCAATTGGAGGATAAGCTGATAGAGGAATAATATGAAATATGAGATATGGTATATGTTATATGCCATTTTTCATAAATTAAAATATTTCATATAGCATATACCATATCTCATATATCACCCCCCATATCCGTACTTCCCTTTCCACCAATTAGCTAGTCTGGTGAAGATGCTTTTTTCTGAGGCGTTGTTGCCAGGTGTGTAGAAGGAGGTGCCTTTGATTTCTTCCGGTAGGAATTCGAAGGGGACAAAATTGCCTTCGTAGTTATGGGCATATTGGTATTCCTGACCATAGCCTAATTCTTTCATCAGTTTGGTTGGCGCATTTCTGATTTCCAGGGGTATAGAAAGATTACCGGTTTCGCGGACCTTGGCCATTGCTTCGTTTATGGCCTGGTAGGTTGAATTGCTTTTGGGAGAGGTTGCAAGGTAAACTGCGGCTTGAGAAAGGATTATCCGGGACTCAGGCATGCCAACAGTTTTGATGGCCTGAAGACAGGTTGTGGCCATCAAGAGGGCGTTAGGATTGGCAAGACCAACATCTTCGGATGCAAAGATAATCATACGTCGGGCGATGAATTCAATGTCTTCACCACCCTCCAACATACGAGCCAGATAATATACCGCGGCATTAGGATCACTACCCCGCATCGATTTGATAAAAGCACTGGCAAGGTCATAATGCATCTCCCCGGCCTTATCAAATTGAATCATGTTTTGTTGGATAACCTCACCAACCTTATCGTTGTTGATCAATATTTCACCAACCGGAGGAAATTGACTGATGACCAATTCGAGCACATTAAGCAATTTCCGTCCGTCGCCTCCTGAGAAACGCAACAATGCGTCG
>JAGQWW010000282.1 GCA_020436955.1 Saprospiraceae bacterium
TTGTAGAAGTTTCTGCTGACGGAGATTTCATTGTCAATGGAGAAAAAATCAGATTTTGGGGGTTCAATACTACAACCGGAGGCTGTTTTCCTCCAAAAGAGCAGGCAGCAGGAATTGCCGCCAGGCTTAGAAAAATGGGCGTCAATATCATCCGGTTTCATCATATGGATAATCCATGGTCGGGACAGGAAGGGACCATATTAGAAAGGTCTGCAAACAATACTACGACCCTGAATCAGGTCTCCCTGGACCGCTTACATTATTTTTTATATCATTTAAAAAGAAATGGAATTTATGCCAATATCAATCTTCACGTTTCAAGAGAAATGAAAGAAGGAGACGGTATTCCAGGAGCAGCAGGAATTCGGGAATATGGAAAGGCGGTGAATATGTTTGACAAAGAAATGATTGAAAATCAAAAGGTTTTTGCACGGAATCTTTTAAATAGTGTCAATCCATATACAGGTCTTGCCTTAAAAGATGACCCCGTAGTTGCCATCGTTGAAATAAGTAATGAAAATACCTTATATGGTTTTTGGAAAAGTAATTTGCTCCATTCCCAATCAGAAGGAAGTAATCTAATCCAAAGACACAGCGATAGTTTGGATAATCGCTTCCAATCATTTTTAAGAAATAAATACCCGAGTCAAGCTGCTTTTGAACAATCGTGGAATACTGACATCAGTGGCAATAGTACCAATATGGCCCGTGACGGTGGATTTGAATCCGGTGATGTGGAACAAGACTGGATATTGGAATTGCACGATCCTGCTAGGGCTAATATTTCGATAGAAAATAATAATCCTTTTGAAGGCGCCCATTGTGCAAAAGTGGAAATTACCTACCATTCAGGTGTGAATTGGCATGTGCAGTTTAAACAAAATCAGCAAACTGTAGAGGCAGGTAAAACTTACAGAATAAATTTTGCCTGTCGTGCTGATCAGGTTGGTCAGGTCAATGTGTATGCTCAGCGAGAAAATGCACCTTACACCTGGTATGGTGGAAGGACCATCAATGTGGACCAAAATTGGAACACTTATTCTTTTGTTTTTACTGCTCCGGAGGAGAATAATGGACTCGTGAGACTTGGATTCAGTTTCATAGATCAGGAAGGCAGTTTTTATTTTGACGGATATGAATTTGTGGAAGATGGACTAACAGGTGTTGAAGGAGGTGAAATGCTGTCTGCAGGTAATGTAAGAAGAATCTGGTATGGTGAAATTGCTTCCTTTTCAAAAAACAGGGTAGCTGATTTGGCTGAATTTTACATTGGCATTCAAAAAGATTACTTTGATGAAATGTATGCCTTTTTAAAAAATGAACTTGGTGTTATATGCCCAATAACCGGCACAAATGCTTTGAGTGGAATGGCTGATGCTTACACTCAGGAAGGACTTGATTTCCTGGATGATCACAGTTATTTTGACCATCCGTGGTTTCCTAATGGCTGGTCTTTGACAGACTGGTACATTGAAAATGAATCCAGTTTGAAAACCTATTCTCTTTGGCCTATTGGGAATGTTATTCCCGGATATCGATTGTCTAATAAGCCTTACACCATCAGTGAATACAATCATCCTTTTCCAAACCGCTACAAGGCTGAGATGATGCCCGCCTTGACCAGTTATGCCTCCTTTCATGATATTGACGGCATTATGTTTTTTGAATATCAGAACGACCATTGGGACTGGGAGAGTGATTATCTGGACGAGTTTTTCGCTATGAACCGAGACAATTTACAAATGTCTCTTTCTCCGATTTATGCTTATATTTTTAGAAATAAAGTCATTCCCTCCGGAACAAGGGTAAGCAAGATTGATTATTCAAAAGAATACCTATACAAGGTTCCTAGAATTGATCAAACCAATAGATGGGGAAAGTACTATCCCTATGATACAAGGATCCATTTAGAAGAAAGGGTAGAAATTAATTCTTACAATGGAACAGGAGAGCCAACTTTATCTCAGCTTCCTCAAGGCAATTATGCGGATCTTTTAAAAACATCCAATAATGTAACCAACCTGGATGTTGGTAAAGGTCTTTTGATGACAAGTACGCCTCAATTTGTTTGTATAGCTGGAGAATTAAGCCAAACCAATTTTGTCCAGACCCCGAATCTGGAAATTACCGGTGCCAATGATTTTGGGGTTGTAAGTTGGTTGTCCTTGACAAACGATGACCTTCCAAATTCGAAATACAGTTTGCTTTCATTAGTCAATCAAATTCAAAATACCAATATGGCCTGGGACGGACTTACCAGCGTACACGACAATTGGGGAGAGTCCCCTACCCTACAGAAACCCTTGATTATTGGATTAGGAATGGGAATTGAAGCTGATTCGATTCATTTGTATCCTTTGAATCCAGATGGAAGTATTGACAGCAGCAATTATCAGACTTTTACACCCATTATTGGAAACAGATTTTTAGTTGGGATTGATCAGAATGTAAGCAAAAGTTTATGGTTTGGGATTGAGGCATTTGGCGAAAATATTTCAAGTAATGTTGATATAGAATTTTCAGATGAATTGAAGATTTACCCAAATCCGGCGAATGACTTTATCTGGGTTAGTGGAATCACTCAAAATGATGTTGATTTGGAAATTTTAGATGTAAATGGAAAACTTGTTTTAAAAAATAGGGTTTCGAAAGTGGATGGCGTGTTTAGTCAGGATATCAGTTCCCTTTCAAAAGGTATGTTTATTTTAAGATATAAATCAGGGAAGGAAGTGAAAACCCGGAAATTTGTAAAGAACTAAGCATTAAAATTGTACGATTTTTGAACCCACATTATTTTAGCGAAAATTCGCTGGCAATTTTAGACTTTCCGTATCCGGTTGGCTATATTTGCGCGCTTTCCAAGCCAGAGAAGCAAATAATTTAGTCCTAACTAAATGAAATAAAACTTTCAATACAATGAAATTACTTGTTTGTGTAAGTAAAACACCTGACACCACTGCCAAAATTTCTTTTTCAGGAGAAGGGTCAGAATTTGACAAAACAGGAGTACAGTTCATCATGAATCCTTATGATGAATGGTATGCCCTGGTTAGAGCTTTAGAGCTAAAAGAAAAAGCTGGAGGCTCTGTTACAATTATAAATGTTGGTCCTGCTGAAAACGACCAGGTCATTCGTAAAGGTTTGGCGATTGGTGCAGATAGTGCTGTTAGGGTTAATACGGACCCGAAAAGTGCCATGGATGTTGCCCGTCAAATTGCAGCCTATGCCAAGCAGGAAGGTTTTGATATTATCCTTACCGGAAAAGAAACCATCGATTTCAATGGTGGTGAAATTGGAGGTATGGTGGCTGAAATGCTTGACTTACCTTTCATTTCTTTTGCATCCAACCTTGATGTAGAAGGAGATAAAGCTACTGCCACACGAGAAATAGAAGGAGGAAGTGAAGTAATGGAGGTTAATACTCCATTTGTTTTAAGTGCTGCCAAAGGAATGGCAGAACAAAGAATTCCGAACATGCGCGGAATTATGATGGCAAAATCAAAACCGTTGACAGTGGTAGATCCAGTTTCAGGAGACGACCCTTCTGTGCCGGTTCATTTCGAATTGCCACCTCCAAAATCCGGAGTTAAACTGGTTGACCCAGAAGACATGGACGAATTGGTTCGTCTGTTGCACGAAGAGGCCAAAGCCATCTAATCCGGAGTTAACACCTTTTTGATCATCCTTAATTTAAAATAATATGGTACTTGTATTTGCAGAATCAGAAGGCGGTAAATTTAAAAAAGCAGCTTTCGAGACTGTTAGTTACGGAAAAGCCGTAGCTGATGCATTGGGAACCGAATGTGCTGCACTGGTTGTTGGAACTGAAAACAATGAAGCAGGCAGCCTAGGAAAATATGGTGCAGATAAAGTTTATCAAATCGCACAAGAAAAATTGAATCATTTTGACAGCCAGACATTCACCAGAGCCATAGCCGGTACTGCTGAAAAGTTGGGTGCAAAAGTTATCATCGTAAGCCATTCATCAACCGGTAAATCTTTGATTGGAAGATTGGCCGTAAAATTGAATGCCGGTTCAGTTGCCGGTGTAAATTCCGTTCCGACCAACGATGGAAGTTTCAAGGTTAAAAAATCTGTGTATTCAGGTAAAGCGATTGCTACTTATGAAATAAACACGGATTATAAAGTGTTGTCTTTGATGGGCAATGCTTTCAGACCCAATGAGAGCGGAAGCGAAGTTTCTGTTGAGAATCTTGACATTGATACAGGAGATGCTAAAGTCAAAGTTTTGGAACATAAGACAGTTTCAGGAACAGTTCCTTTGCCTGAGGCAGAATTGGTTGTCAGTGCAGGTCGAGGAATGAAAGGTCCTGAGAAC
>JAGQWW010000283.1 GCA_020436955.1 Saprospiraceae bacterium
CGAACAATTTTTCACTGCAATTTTCACAGAACCACATCAATTTGTCTTGTTCGCCCGGATGGCGATACCTTTCAATAACGAGACCAACCGTATTGGCTGGACGCTGAGGTGAATGTGGAATGCGAGGAGGCAATAAAAACATTTCTCCTTCTCTGATATCGATGGTTTCAGGTTTACCATCTTCATTGATGATTTTCACCTGAACATCCCCTTCAATCTGGTAAAATAGTTCTTCTCCATCTTCCCAGTGGTAATCTTTGCGGCCATTTGGACCACCTACTACCATTACGATATAATCGTCATTGCCTTTGTAAACCTGTTGGTTGCCCACCGGTGGTTTCAAAAGGTGGCGATTATCTTCAATCCATTTATGCAGGTTAAAAGGTTTAGCAATTGCCATAAGGTTTGTATTTGATTAAGTAATGCAGGCTAAAGGTAAGAGATTTACCCCGACCCGCTAAAAATAAGGGCAATATTCAAACTAAGAAAAATTTACGCGTTTATACTTTTATAGCGGTGAAATCACCCCGCTTCCCCCCCTCAATGGGGGCAACAATATCCTTTATCCTTCATCCTCCATCTTTCATCCCCTATCCCCAATCATACTTCATACCCCATACTTCATAAATCATACTTCATACTTCACATCTCCTCACGCGTACTCTGCCAGTTCCATCCAACGCATTTCCTTGTCTTCAAGGTCTTTTTGAATTTGACCTACCTCTTTTGAAAGTTCCTCAATTTGTTCGGAAGATAGACTGGGATCGTTGAATTGTTCATAAATAGAGGATTTTCGCTCTTCCAATTTTTCCATTTCTTTTTCCAGCTTTGACATCTCCTTCTTTTCCTGGTAGGAAAGTTTTCTTACTTCAGGTTTTGCCTCTTCGTTTGCGGCTTTATTTTGGTCAGCCTTTGCCTTTTCGATTCGCTTTTGCTCTCTTTCATACTCCGTTATCCATTTCCTGTAATCCGTGTAATCACCGTTAAAGTCTTTTATCTGGCCTTTTCCGTGGAAAATAAACAAGTGGTCGACCAACTTATCCATAAAATAACGGTCGTGGGTTACGATGATGAGGCACCCGGGGAAATCTCCCAAGAAGTCTTCTAATACATTCAGGGTAAGAATGTCAAGGTCGTTAGTAGGCTCATCCAGTATCAGGAAATTTGGATTGGTCATAAGAATGGTGAGCAAAAACAGCCTCCTGCGTTCACCACCACTCAATTGGCTCACATACACCTGGTGTTGTTCCCTGGAAAATAGAAAACGGTCCAATAACTGGATGGCCGTCAGCTTTTGCCCTTTTTCCATAGGAATAAATTCTGCTACATCCCTCACTACATCGATCACGCGCTTGTCTTCCTCCAGTTGTATCCCTTCTTGGGTGTAATGGCCAAATACTACCGTTTCACCTATGACGACCTTTCCGGTGTCAGGACGTTCTTTACCGGTCAATAAGCGGATAAAAGTAGATTTTCCAACACCATTGGGTCCAACGATACCGACACGTTCTCCTTTTTTAAATTTATAATGGAAGTTGTCGACAATCTTTTTATCACCAAAGGCTTTGCTGATGTATTGCGCTTCAACAATCTTTGAACCAAGCCTTGCCGTTTTGAAATCAATTGAAAGGGTGCTATCATCCAATTTTTGATGGGCCTTTTCTTTTATATCATCGAAGGCATTTACCCGCGATTTTGCTTTAGTGGTCCTGGCCTGCGGACTCCTCCGTACCCAATCCAGCTCCTTTTTGTACAGCTTTTTGGTTTTTTCAAGTTCAGCGGACTGGGTCTCAAAGCGGGTCGTTTTCTTTTCTAAAAAGTCTGAATAATTACCCACATAGCGATATAGAATTCCTCTTTCCAACTCGACAATATGGTTACACACCCGTTCCAAAAAATAACGGTCGTGGGTAACCATAAATAAGGTGAGATTAGGTTGACGCAGGTAATCTTCCAACCATTCTATCATATCGACATCCAAGTGGTTGGTAGGCTCATCCAAGATTAGAAACTCGGGCTCTTCGATGAGGATTTTTGCCAGAGCAAGGCGTTTCAATTGACCTCCGGAAAGCGTACCTACTTTTTGTTCCAGGTTATCAATGCCCAATTTGGAGAGGATTTCTTTGATTTTTGCTTCAAAGTCCCAGGCTTTGAGGTCATCCATCCTTGCCAATGCCTTTTCAAATTTCTCCGATTTTTCAGGATGCAACATAGCAAACTCATAATCCTTGATAGCCTGGATGATGGGGGAATCTGCCTCAAAAACAGCTTCCATGGTAGTCAGGTTGGGATCGATTTCCGGTTCCTGGGTTAAAATACTGGTACGGATATCTTTTCGAAGACTCCATTTCGCATTTTCACCTTCCGGTTTTTCTGCACCTGACAACACCCTGAGCAGGGTACTTTTTCCGGTACCGTTTTTAGCGACGAGGGCCAGCTTTTCGCCTTTGTGGATTTGTAGATTTAAATCCTTAAAAAGGACCTTGTCACCATAGGTTTTGGAAGCATTCTCCAGCTCGAGATATAGCATAATTGAAAATTTGGAAACGCAAAGGTAAGGGCATTTTAGCCAGCCTTGTATCTAAAAATCTTTATTTGGTCCGGAAATATTTGATACCAATATTTTCCCTCCCAAAAGTGGCGGGGTGCTTTTAACAAAAGTTCCGGTGCCTTGGAGGAATAATCCAACAAGGAAACCAGGTCAAATTGTTGCATGGCAAAGTTTTGCAAATAAAAGATCTTGTGATTTCGTATGAAAAAGTATTTCACACCGGTGATGGGTAAGGTCTTAATAAAATTGCCAAAAACATCCAACACAAGGATGCCTTGATCAGGATCGGTCAAATACACATGGTTATCATATTCTACCATATGAACGGGATGCCAATTTTGGCCCAACACCAGGTCCAGCCTGTTCCCTGTTAACAGTAGCTTTCCTCCGGGATTTATTTTTTTCAATTGAAAATTATTCTCGTCGTAAACCCAGATATTTCCATCGAGCGCAGTCTTCACAGTGCCAGCATAGAAGATGTCGAGATCGGAAAGTAAGATTTCTGACTCGGGCTGTAAAGTGCGATTGAGTACTATTATTTTTTGAAAATCTTTGAACCAGCATAGGGTTTGCAGTCCATTGTATGGGTCAAAACCTGAGAGATCACCATCGCGGGTAGTGGAGTATCTGAATTGAACCTTTCCTGTGGTATCCAATTTTAGAAGCTCTCCGTCTTCTTTAAAGAGATAAAAAAAACCAAGCGGGTCAGATTGGACTGTTTTCCCGGTTTGCAGGAAGTTGTAGGCTAATTCAAAAGAAAATATTTGCTGAGTTTTCCCGGAAGGTAATTGAAGGAAAAAGAACAGGGCCGTCCAGGCAAGGTAGCTTGGAAAAAACTTATGCTTTACCTGATATTTTTCCATTTTCATTTTCAAAAAATTCTAGTCTAAATCCAGACTCATCAAAAACACCGAAGGAATTATGATATAACCAGTCTCCTAAATTGATGTACCGGCTTTTGCCATTATTTAAAGTAAAATCAATAGGCAAATGTCGGTGGCCGAAAACAAAATAGTCAATTTCTTTTCCGGCCGCAATTTGTTCTTCACACCAAATGACCAACCATTCTTTTTCTTTGCCCAGGAAAGGAGGAGTTTCTACATGTGTTTCCCTACTTTGCCCTGACCAAAAGTTAGCGAGTCGAATACCAAAATTTGGATGAATGCGGGCAAATAGCCATTGACAAACCGGATTGGCGAAAACCTTTTTTATAAACTTATATCCATGATCACCAGGCCCTAATCCATCTCCATGACCGATCAAAAATTGTTTACCGTTAAACGTTCTTTTTATGGGTTCACGATGTACCGGAATGCCTAATTCTTTTTCAAAATAATCGAACATCCACATGTCGTGATTGCCTGTAAAAAAATGAATAGGCAAGCCTCCGTCCCGCAATTCTGCCAACTTTCCCTGTAAGCGAATGAATCCCCTGGGAATGACCGTGGCATACTCAAACCAAAAATCGAAAATATCTCCTACTAAAAACAATTCGGTGGCATCCCGGGAAACCAGGTCCAACCACCGAACGATTTGTTGCTCCCGTTCTTTGCTGGTAAGTCTTGCATCGACGCCCAGGTGAAAGTCCGAAGCAAAGTATATCTTATCCTTTTTCAAATGCTGTGTATTAAAATCAATGCAGGGACCTGGTTAGCTCTTTTCCATTACGGTACCACAATTTTTGCATGTGCGGTGCTCTTCAGAAGCCATAAATGATTCAATCGCTTCTTTGATTTGTGTGGTGATGTCTTCCAATGGAAAAGAAGCTTCG
>JAGQWW010000284.1 GCA_020436955.1 Saprospiraceae bacterium
CTACTGTTGGAAGTATAGACCCACCTGTCCCACGCTGGTCAAATAAAATGGTTTGATAGCCCAATGCAGCAATTTTTTCTGCCATAAACTGAAAGCCATTGGAATTCATACCAGGACCTCCGTTGATGATAAGTATCGGTTTCCCTTCACCAAAAGTCTTATAGGAAATAGTTCGATTAGACTCCAGAATCATACCGGGAGTTTGGTCTTGGTGCAATAAGGCTGGGAGCAAAAAAAGAAGGAATAGGAATCTAATCATCTATTTTTTTTGTGAAGGTACTATCTTGAAAAAAATAGATGATGAGAAAAGAACCTAAAGGGTGGAAAATGTGATCAATTGGCGAAGAAAATATAAGCATTTAAAGAAAATGCCACCAAAAGCCATGCGAAGTAAGGTAATACGAGGTATCCCCATTTACCAAAATTCTTAACACCCCAATAAAGGATCCACCCAACCAATATGGCTAAAAACATAATCAAAACTAATGCTGGCCATACCAATTCGTCCTTAAAGAAAAGGGGATTCCAGGCTACGTTCAGTAACCATTGTACGATGTAAACAATGAAGAATGGATTGAAAATTTCCTTCCAATCATGTTCCCGGGTAACTTTCCAAAGGAAGATGGAAAAACAAATCATAATGGTAGTCCAGGCAACGCCAAAAAACCATCCTGGCGGCGTCCAGGGCGCTTTGTTTACACTTTGATACCATTCATTTGTTGCGGGGTCGCCGATCAGGTAACTACCGATGGCGAGCGCTGCGAAATTAAGCAGCAGGAATAAAATAAGATTTCCGTATTTCATCGGTCTAGATTTTATAACTAGAACCGTGAATTGAATACGGATGTTTGATGGAATGCCCTAAACCTTTGCTTTTGTAAATCGCATAGCCCGAATCATCCAATTTGGTAAGGGCTTTTCAGGCCCGCGTTTATTAAGATCCAGGTACCATCCTATCTTTTTTAAAAGAGGCACTTTATGGGCTTCAACAAATTCGATTAAAGTACCATCAGGATCTTCGATATAAGCAAAATGACCGGCCGCTTCGCCCATATCAAACCTTCCCTTCAACGCAGCAAGACTATCAACTGTAAATGGATGACCGTGTTTTTCGCAGAAGGACCTTAGATCTTCCATTCCTTTTACATCAAAACACAAATGGATGTATCCCAGGTCTCCCCAGTATCTGTCCTTTAAAATGGGTTTGGGCTGACCGTCCAATACTTGAATCAACTCAAGCTGAGTCGGTCCAAACAGTTTACTAAATGCTCCTTTTCTATTTTCACTATGCCCCAGAATGACTCTTCTAAATGTTTTATCCCCACCTTCAAAAAAGGAGAACGCTTCAAAGATGCCGGTTTCATCGGCCAGGACTACATCATAACCCAACACATCTTTATAAAATGGCAGCGACTTTTCTATATCACGTACTCCAATAGTACAGCCAAAGACACCTCCATTTTCTGTATCTCCTTTATAAAAAACTGAATCCTCTTCACAAAACTGGAATGGATTCCCGTAAGGGTCGCGCGCAAAAAAGGATTGTTTGCCATTCGGAGCAGTATGAAGTACGCCAGTAGTAGTGGCAGACGAAACCCGATCGTGGGAACGCTTTATGGCAGGACTTTTTAACTTCAAAATATTGATACCCAAATCGCCAAGTACAATTTTCTCTTTGGGAGGTTGGGGTGTTCTGCTGGTATATTGCCATATTTCAAATCCTCCGCCTCCTACAAGATTTAGCGCCAGGATAGCATGCCTGTTATGGGGCTTTCCACCGGTATATGGCAACATCAGGTTGGCTTCAGCAGCTTCATCAAATACCGGAATATTCATTCCAAAATGTTTATTATACCATTTGAAAGCTTCTGGTGTGTTGGTTACTCCAATTCCAATTTGTTGAATACCACTTATCAAAAATCCCATATCATTTATTTTGGCTCTAGTTTAGCAGCGAGGCGGTAATACAACCATGGCATAAATCGCTTGATTTGCCATAGCCATTTTTCACCTTGCGCTACAAATATTTCTTTCTTTTCTTTTTGAACAGCATGATAAATACGGTCTGCACAATATTCAGCAGACAAACCTTTAGCCTGCCCCGGGTCCAGTTGGTTGTGTTTTTGCCCGTCGCCTGTCAAGGCATTTTGGCTTATTTTAGTCAAAATACGACCAGGACAAACCAACAACACCTTAATCCCATCACCCTGATATTCAGCTCTTAAAGAATCAAAGTATCCATGCAAGGCATGTTTACTTGCAGCATAGGAAGTACGAAGTCGGAATCCGAATTTACCCACCACGCTTGAAATGACGATAAACATCCCGGCTTTTTGCTCTAACATATTAGGCAAAACCCCTTTGGTCAGTTGCACAGCCCCCCAATAATTCGTCTCCATAATTTTCCGTTCCACCGCTGCGCTGGTTTCCAAGGCTGTTGACCGTTGACTGATACCTCCGTTGTTGACTAAAATGTCGATGGTAGCAAAATTTTCATTTACATAATCCAGGGCTGTTTGCAAGGAAGCCGGATCACTCAAATCCAATGGGAGCACCGTACACTTTTCCGTACCACAGGCTTGAGCCACTTCTTCGAGCGTATCACGATTGCGGGCCGATAAGATGAGATGAACATTATGCCTGGCAAAATTCAAGGCTAGTGCTTCGCCTATACCTGAACTCGCGCCTGTAATCCATATTGTTTTTCCGTTTATATCCACCGTTCAAATTTTAGAACGGAAAGATAGAAAATACATCAGGAAACTGAATAAAATCAGAAATCAGGATTGTTTTCGAAGCCACCTTTTATAAAGCAAATCCAAAATAAAGGCAACCAGGAAATAAATAGGCATTACGATGATATAAAAACCTACTACTAAAAATGAATAGCCATGTCGGCGGCTTGCTTCAGGACCAATTTCATTGTCAATCATGTCCAGAAAATAAGGATAAGAAGCCAGGACCACAAAGGGGATAATTATACTGCCAACCAACATAGGCCAATTAAATGATTCAGGGTTTCTTTTTCGAAACCACATAAACCAGATAAGGTGCAATAGTGCTAAAACAATCCCTAATGCCCACATCATCCTACCGGCACCCACCTTATTTAATTTTTCTCCCTTGGGTAACACCCTTGGAACCCAGGTAATGGTCAGTACGTCAACCGGGATTTTATCAAACTCCCAGGTAATAATTTTGGAAGCATCATTATAAGTACCCCCTCCCAGATTGCTTTTAATTTGATCTGGAGATTTATCCGTATCCAAATGGATGGTCAAATGGCCAAAGCTTTTCCAAAATCTGGCAGGAGCCAAAGCATATTTAAAAGAAGTTGTTCTAACCAGACCTGATTCATCCGTCCAGGAAGAAGCGCTATATTGAATTTCGATATTGTGTTTGCCTGCGGGCAAATCCATTTCAAAGTATTTCAAATTGAACACATCTTCCTCAATGGAATATTCATCATCCCAAAAAACAGTAACCGTTTTATTTCCATTTAAAAAATAATCATATCCTTCCAGGAAGGAAGAATCCGGCCAATTATCATAGGGTGATTTATTTTCAACCTTAATCCTTTGCCCATCCAATACCACCGAAAAATCGTCATAATAATCCATTGCCTGAAAAAGGAAAGGGATGTTGATACCATCTTTAGCTACGTCAATCTCATATTGAATAATAAACTGAGCGCGTCGAAACTGGCTATTTGGAGCAATTGTGATATTTTCAGAAAGGATAGATACCTGCTGGTGCAAAAAAGGCAAAGCACCGGTATGCCCTTCTTGAATCGGCGAAGCCATATTGGCTCTTACTGTAACGGTTGACAATAGGATAAAAAGAAAGCAAACCAATTTTTGCATACGAATGAATTTGGATTGAAGGTGTAAAAATTCAGGTAGGATGCGCTGAAAGTATCATTCGATATGGTAACGAAAATACAGAAAGATATGGTGTTCAAAAATAAAAAATCCGGTGCTTACACACCGGACCACAGCTTTTTTGCGCCCTAACAATGTATTATCAAAAGCATCATACGCTCTCCAATTCGCAAAGATGCACAAGCACAAAGGATTTTCTGTTAAACTGTGGAACGGCTCTAATACTTAGTACCATTTTTTGGAAAAAGGTATGAGGGAGGGAAGAGTACATGAATTAAGAATGGAGATGGAAGATGGAAGATGGAAGATGGAAGATGGAAGATGGAAGATGGAGGATGGAGGATGGAGGATGGAGGATTGTACTTGCCTAAAATAGGTTGACCGTTTTTCAATTTATTTCAACGTTTTAATTTTCACAATTTTTATCGATTC
>JAGQWW010000285.1 GCA_020436955.1 Saprospiraceae bacterium
TATCCATGGTTTCATTCAATTGGACCACATCCAAGGGGTCGTGCATGATTTCTGCAACGGTTACCTCTTCATATTTTTCCTGGTCAAACATGATTTCCCGAACATCGTCCAACAGGATAATACCCATTAATTTCCCTTCATTATCCGTGACCGGAAAGATGTTTCTTCTGGAATTTGCGATCGCTTTGACAAATAGCCCCAGAGTATATTCAGGGCGAACGGAAATGAAATCTTTTTCTAGAAGATCTGCTACGCTCATTTTCATCAATACACTGGCATCTCTGTCGTCAGGGTGAGCCCAAACTCCTTTTTCAGCCAGTATTTTTGTGAATACACTGTGCTTTTCAAATCGACGGGTCACAAAGTAGGAGAGAGCAGATACAATCATCAAGGGTACAAAAAGGGCATATCCACCCGTCACCTCAGCAATGATAAAGACGCCTGTCAAGGGAGCACTCATCACTCCACTCAGGATGCCGCCCATCGCTACTGCTATAAAGTTAGAATCCCTCAATTCGACGAGTCCGGTCATATTGATGGCATGGACAAAAACAAATCCAAGTGTAGCGCCGGTGAACATAGAGGATGCAAAAATACCCCCGTTTCCGCCTGCTCCCATGGTAAAACCACTTGCTACTATTTTTGCAAAAACAAGCACCAGACCAAAGGCCAGTAGAAAGAAATCATTTTCGGACCATCGATAGAAAATACTGTGGTCTGCCATGCTGTGATACCTGCCTTCCAATAGATCATTTACCGTAAGGTAACCCTCACCGTACAATGGGGGCATCAGGAAAATAAAGATACCTAGTGCAATACCGCCCAATAAAATCCGGGTGTATTGATGTTTGTATTTTAAAAGAAGGTTTTCAACTTTGATGACAGTGCGGATGATATAAGCAGATACCAATCCGGTCAGTATACCCATAATGATGTAGAAGGGAAGTGCATGTACTTCCCACCCATCTGTGATAAGGAAAAATATCTGTTCAGAATATAGAAACCTGGCTACTACTGCACCGGTGGCTGCAGAAATTAAGAGTGGAATGAAGGAGCCAATTCCGATTTCGGGCATTAGTACCTCAAAGGCAAAAATTACCCCGGCGATGGGACTGTTGAAGATCGCGCCTGTACCGGCAGCAGCGCCACAAGCCAGAATGAGTGTCTGGTCCTTCCTTCCCAGTTTCATAATCCTCGCCAGGTTGGAACCGATAGCCGAACCTGTTCGGATAATAGGTGCCTCCAGTCCAACAGACCCTCCCAATCCAACGGTTAATCCACTCGTAACCATATGAGAAAAGGTCTCAAAGGAAGGGATACGAACTTTTTTTCTTGATATCTGATAGATAAGGGTGCTGAGTCCTTTTTCCGTTTTCCTTTTTAAAATGTATTTGATGAAAATAACGGAAAGTGAAATTCCTATGACCGGAAAAATCATGTACCATAGGTTTTCACTGGAGGGGTCATCTCCTTCCACTAGATCCTGCAGGTAATGAACAAATGACTTCAAAATCATGGCAGCAATACCCGCGACAATGCCCGTCAAAATACTTACCAGGATGATAAAGTCACGACGCTTAATGTTCTCAGAAGACCATTTTATGAACTTCCAAAGAACCACATTGCCCAGCCTTACAAATCGGGAAGTTTTCTTTGTCGCATCCTTTATCCATAGCGGAGTTGTCATGCCAGCTTTAAATTTGCCGCAAAATTGAGATAAATTCCCCATATTTGGAAGCTATACCGATCCCTATTGAGGGATATCAGCATATTAATGCCTCCTTTTACAGGAATACTGATTATTTGAACCAGGTTTATGACGGATATCGACCAGATACGCATCAATTTTAATGAAGAAACGCTTGGATTACTGAACTTTTGTCTGGCCTTCTTAACCTTCGCCGTTTCCCTCGATATTTCCATCAATGATTTTAAAAATGTGTTTAGTCATCCCAAAAAGGTACTGGTGGGCCTGACTTCTCAATGGGTATTGATGCCCATTTTTACCATCCTTTTGATCCTGTTGTTCAAACCTGCACCAAGTATTGCACTGGGAATGATTTTGGTTTCATCGTGCCCCGGGGGTAATGTAAGCAACTATGCTACCCATATTGCTAAAGGGAATACTGCCTTGTCGGTAACACTTACTTCCTTCGTTACCCTGATGGCAATTTTGGTGACACCCATCAGTTTTTCCCTGGTGTCGAAATTATTGCCGGAAACCAATGAGCTACTGACCAAAATCAGCCTGAATCCGCTTTCCGTGGTATGGACCATCGTGCAATTGATCATTCTACCCTTGATAATAGGTCTTAGTCTTAATCATTATAAGCCCCTTTGGGCTGCCAAAATTAGAAAAGGAGTAAAGATTACCAGTATGGTAATCTTCCTGGGAATAATCGTTGCCGCAGTGCTGGCCAATATTGACAATATTGTAAAATACATCTACCTCGTTTTTTTGCTGGTGCTGTTGCACAATGGCCTTGCCTATGCGATGGGATATTATTTTGCAAAAGCCAACAAATTACCTGAAGCGGACAGGAGGACGGTAGCGATAGAAACAGGCATCCAAAATGCAGGGTTGGGATTGGTCCTTATATTCAATTTCTTTCCTGAACTCGGAGGTATGATGCTGGTCGCTGCTTTTTGGGGCGTTTGGGATTTGGTAACTGTTTTTGCGCTTGCAAAATGGTGGGAAAGAAGAGATCCTGTGTTTTTCGCCTAGGTTAATTCTGAGCAAAGTCATTCAAAACGATGACTTATTGTAATTTTCACTGTAATATCTTTTCTATATTTGTAGTTGGAAATAAATTTTCGTTAAAACGTTAGCCATCAGCGTTTCCCCTAAAAGCCAATTTCGTTAACCACAAGCTGAACAGCTCCATTTTACAAATTTAAATTCCCTAATCGACAATTATGAAAGACAATAATACCTTGCCGGGATTAGAAGCCACTTTTAATGAAAAGGGCGAAACGGTTAGTCCAAAATTACCTGAAGGAACGAAAAACTTCCTTATTGATATAGACGGAACAGTATGCGACGATGTACCCAATGAAGAGCCGGAAAGAATGGGTACCGTATTGCCTTATCCTGATGCCCTTAAGATTTTGAATAAATGGTTTGAAGAGGGGCACATTATTACATTTTTCACTTCTCGAACAGAAGAACATAGGAATGTAACAGAAACCTGGCTACTGAAACACGGATTCAAATATCATGCGATCCTGTTTGGAAAGCCGAGAGGGGGCAATTATCATTGGATTGATAATCACATTGTAAAGGCAACCCGTTTCAAAGGGAAGTTTACCGATCTAGTTATCAAAAAGGAAGAAATCGAGGTTTTCAAATCATAGGAAATTTACTCCTACAGCTGTAAAAATCCAGGTTAAAGGCAAAGATCTTTAACCTGGATTTTTTTATCAACCCTCCTTCTTCTGGTTTGTTTCCTTTTAAAATTACCGCCTACTCGTGAGATTTCCCTTTTTGAAAGGCGGGGTTTCCATTAGAAAATTCATCTTTGTACATCAATTTTCATTGAATGGAAAAAGACGCTCCCATATTGGTTACCGGAGGTACCGGATTTGTAGGCTCGTACCTGCTTCGCTACCTCGTTGAAAAAGGCTACAGCAATGTTTTTGCCCTTAAGCGGGAAACCAGTCCGATGGATATGGTAGCACCGGTTCAAGACAAGATCAAATGGCTAACCGGTGACTTGTTGGATGTTCCTTTTTTGGAAGAGGCGCTGGAAGGTAAATCCTATGTATTTCATTGTGCTGCAGTTGTTTCTTTTAAAATAGGGGAGTCAGATGAAATGATACGCATCAATGAAGAAGGAACAGCTAACATCGTTAATGTCAGCAATTTCCACGGTATCAAAAAATTGGTGCACGTAAGCTCTATAGCTGCATTGGGAAGACCCAAAGATGGCGCCTGGATAAATGAAAAAACCAGCTGGGAGACCAGTAAACTCAATACCAATTATGCTATCTCTAAATTTCTTTCGGAATTGCAGGTTTGGCGCGGTATTGCAGAAGGATTGACCGCAGCTATAGTTAACCCCAGCTTGATTTTAGGGGGTGGTTTCTGGGACAAAGGCACTGCACAAATGTTTCCAACTTTAGATAAGGAGCTCCCATTTTATACACCCGGAGGTAGTGGCGTCGTAGATGTAAGGGACGTTGCTAAATTTATGATCCTGCTCATGGAAAGCGAAGAACACTCCAAACGCTTTTTGTTGAATAGCGAAAACGTAACCTACCTGGAACTTTTTTCAAAAATTGCCAACCAAATTGGGAAAAAAGCACCAAGCATT
>JAGQWW010000286.1 GCA_020436955.1 Saprospiraceae bacterium
AATGGGGTATCATCAACCAAAAGGGTATTGAGATAGCACCTCCAAAATATGATAAGATTGGCCAATTTGAAAACGGTTTCGCCAAAGTAAGAATTAAAGGATTTAATGGCCTGACCAATACCCAGGGAGAGACCATTGTTCAACCTGACTACGAGTATATTAGTTATGCCGGAGAAGGACTTTTCAGGGTTGAGCAAGGAGATAAGGTAGGATATTTTGATTCGGAAGGAAATTGGGTTTGGAACCTTACAGATTAAACTTATTATTGCAGCATGAGTTTTTAATATCAAACAAAACGTCATGTTACGCACTACACTTTTTGCTTTTATAGCCCTTCTAATTGTATCCTGTAGCACTGAACCAAAAAAATTACCCATTCTAGGTAATCGTGATGTTCAAAATGGTGATACCATTTACCATACCATTCCAGCATTTTCATTTGTAGACCAGGACAGTAACAATGTTACCAATGAGTCATTGGCCGGTAAAGCATATATCGCCGATTTCTTTTTTATTTCATGCCCTACTATTTGCCCAAGAGTTAAAAAACAAATGCTTAGGATCAGGGATCGTTTTGGAAAGGAGGACAATTTGTTTTTCCTTTCTCATTCTATTGATCCCAAAAGGGATACCGTAGGTGCTTTAAAAAGGTACGCTCAGAATCTTGGTGTTGATGATGGAAAGTGGAAGTTTGTAACGGGTGATAAGTATAAAATTTACGAAATAGCAGACGACTATTTTAGCATAGCCATCGAAGATCCGGATGCACCGGGTGGATTCGACCATAGTGGACGTATTATACTGGTAGACGGTGATGGGCATGTTCGATCTTTCTGTGATGGGACCGATCCTGTAAAAGTGGATCAATTTATGAATGACATAGATGTACTCTTAGCAGAAATGAATCAACAATAAGAATTTTACTCATGAAATATGTTTGGATACTGCTTTTTGGATTGCTAGTTTTTGGATGTCAATCTGCAAGCCAGGATAATGCGACTCTACAAGAAGTAGTCAACAAAAATAACCAGGACGAAATTATTGAAACCGGTTACATGCGTAATGGAAAGAAAACCGGGCCCTGGACGACCTATTATGATGGTAAAGATGCCGGAAGACTCAAATCAGTGAAGCATTATATCGACGGTGAACTATATGGAGCTGCTCTGGTTTTTAACAATCGTGGCCAATTAACGGACGAAAATCATTTCGTAGCAGGTAAAAAAAATGGAAGGTCTGCTAAATATCAATGGGGTGTTACTGTAGAAGAAATGAACTACAAAAATGACCTGTTAGATGGTTTGTACCAGTCTTATTACCGCAACAATCGTAAGCCACAGAAGGTAGCCCATTACAAAGAAGGGAAACTCGATGGCCTTTATGAATATTACAATGAAGAAGGCAAAAAAGTAATGGAATACGAATATGTAGACGGAGAAAAAGTCGAAGGTGGAATGGTGAATTAGGCCTTCTTACATTCTACGTTTTCGAAAGGGAATTTCACTTTCAAAAATTCCTTTCATTCTATATAATCAACTCTTCTAAGGAAATCTATAATACTAGATTTGCCTTTTTTCGTGGATGTAAGCAATTTTCCAATTAACCTTAATTTCCACCCAACCCTACTCTATTTCAGCAACCGGATCAGGGACATCCTTTCCGATTTTCCATACTATAAAAAATAAGATGGCTATTCCGGTAAGGAATAATATAAAACAAATCAGCCAGCCACCTCCCAGCAAAGTTGAAATACCTCCACAAACCAAGCTAACCACACCGACTGTCATTGCATAAGGCAACTGGGTTCTTACGTGGTCGATATGATTACAACTGGACGCCAGAGAGCTAAGAATGGTCGTGTCAGATATCGGAGAACAGTGGTCACCAAGAACGGATGCTGCTAGCGTTACTGAAATCACATTGAGCAGTATTTCCAAACTATGGTCATAATCTAATCCTGCAGCAAGGCAAATGGCCCAGGTAGTTGGTATTGCTATAGGATATAAAATAGCCATTGTACTCCAACTGGAACCCGTAGAGAAGGATATAAATGCTGCCAGGATAAATACGATAACAGGAAGGATTAATGGACTGATATTACCTTCCATGGCTAGGGTGAGATACTCTGCAGTATGCAACACTTCAGTGGTTGTAGCAAGGGACCAGGCAAATACTAGAATAATCAAGGCAGGTATCATTGTTTTGAAACCCATCACCATACTATTCATAACCTCTCCGATGCGCATTATTTTCCCACCTAGGGTTAAGACTATTGCGACAAATACACCCATCAAGGAAGCCCATAATAAAGCAACAAATGAATCAGCATTACCTATTAATTTACCCATCTTTCTGATAATGCCGGTATCGTCACCCACCAACAAAGCATTCATCTGACTCCAAACCTCTGACCATTTTCCGCCATTTGTCATGATACCTTTTTCCAGCAATTCACCATTTGTTGCAGCAAAACCGGTGTCTAATAATCCAAAGATGGTTACAAGGATAACCACAAAAACAGGTATAGCGGCATTGTACCATTTCAAAGGTGCTCCTTTTTTGGGATCAAGGTTTTCCAGCTCTGTTTCTTCCTCGATATCCAATTCTCTTTTACTTACATCTCCTGTCGTTCTGGCTCTAATTTCTGCTTTCAACATAGGGCCGAAATCTTTTTTAAGGAAAATAAGGAAAAGGATAAAGATTAGCGTGAATGCAGGATAATAAGAGTATTTCAAAGAGCTAAGAAAGATAGAATAGGGAGTCATATTATCCTCAAAACCCGGTAGTAGTTTGGTGCCGCTATGTATGTAACCCAATTCAGCCCCAATCCATGTAGTAATAAAAGCAATGGCTGCAACAGGTGCCGCAGTTGAATCGACGATATAAGCCAACTTTTCCCTTGATATTTTAAACTTGTCGGTAACAGACCGCATCGTATTACCTACAATCAAAGTATTGGCGTAATCATCAAAAAAGATGGCAACACCCAATAGCCAGGTAATAAACTGCGAGCTTTTCGGCGATCTTGCATATTTGGACATTGCCAATACTACCCCGGCCATTCCTCCATTTTTAGAAATAATGGCCACCATTCCACCAATCAATAAAGAAAAAACGATGACTGCTAAATGTCCAAAATCATTTAAGGCCTCCATAATATAGGTCTGAATGACCTCCAGGAAACTCATGAAGAAATAATAAAAGGAATCAATCCGCATTCCACCAGCAATGAAGGCACCTGTCCAGATACCTGCAAATAAAGAAACAACTACCTCTTTAAAAATAAGGGCTAAAATGATGGCAATAAGCGGAGGAACAACTGAAAGCCAGAGTGGAATGTGTTTGATTCTCGTTTTGCCGTTTTGAGCTGAAATATGATATAAAGAAGGGTCAGAATTGGCAGATTTAACCAACACCAAGGCTCCTTTTTGGTCCGATTCCATGGCATGAGTTGCTCTTCCTCCTTCAAAATTTAGAAAAACATCCTCTTTGTTAATTTGAAATTTACCTATCCCGTCAGGTACAGCAGCTTCAATAAGCAATTCAGCTCCGGTATGGTTCACTTTGAATGTTTCTACGATTACTGTATCGGGTATTACCATTTCAGCAATAATAGTAGAGGTATCCAAAACATTTGACAGGCTGTCTGTTGTTTGACTATAGGAAATGAAAGGCAGCGTACAAAAAAGAATTTGTAAAAAGAGGAAAGGGTTTCTCATATTTGCTTTGATTTGAAAGACTAGTCTCAAAGAAACTATCTGCCACTAAGAACGAAACTTTTGACACAATTACAAAACAAATAAAAATGGAAATTTTGGGAAGAAACGTGTTTAGGTCTGTAATTTTCCTTCTTATTTGCTTCGCTACAACTAATACTTTCGGGCAATCTTTTCAGCGATTGTCCTACCCTTTTCTGAATAACAACCAGGTTCTTAAAAATGCCCTGACTGGCGGCATGAATGCACCGCAGTTTAATTCGGTTGATTTCAATCAGGATGGTAAAAAGGATCTTGTCGTCTTTGACAGGGAAGGAAATGTGTTGCTCCCTTTTAAAAATATAGGTACTCAGGGCGAAATCAATTTTGAATTTGCTCCGGATTACATCGATAATTTTCCGGTTATCAATAGCTGGATGTTGTTGCGTGATTTTAATGGAGACGGTATTGAAGACATTTTTACCTATCCCTCTTTTCTTGGTATTTCCGGGGTCGAAGTGTACAAAGGCTTTGTTTTAAATGGCCAGGTAGGTTATGAACGGGTGCTATTCCCGAATGAGCAATATGATTTGTTGTACTTCAATCTGCTT
>JAGQWW010000287.1 GCA_020436955.1 Saprospiraceae bacterium
ATCTGCGCAGTTTGAATTTATAGAGTCCGGGCAAGAGCGAGTAGTGATGTATACTAGGGAAAATGAAAAAGAATCAGTTTTGGTAGTATTGAATGTGCAAGAAACCTCTGCGTTTATTCAACTGCCAAAAGCTTTTGAAGAAGCTACCCTGGTTTTTGGTGATCCCTGGACCGGATCCCTTCCGGCTTATGGTGCTGCAGTGTTGGTAAAGCCTAAAAAATAGCGTAATCGATATTCAAAATGCTTATTTTTGATAAATAATCCGGAGTATGAACGTCTTGTTATTATTCCTTCTGGCCACTGTTCCTGCTTTGATAATCTGCATTTTGATTATCCAGGCAGATAAACATGAGAAGGAAGATAAATTACAATTGCTACTTGCTTTACTTTCCGGGGCTATTATCACCATTCCGGCTTTCTATGTAGAAGCGATGGCACATAATGCCGGCTGGGAAGAACCTACCAATATCTCGAAAACTATCCTTTATTCTTTCCTTGCAATTGGAGGAGTTGAAGAGCTTTTAAAAGCCCTGGCACTGGTATTATTGTTTTATCCTCGACGATTTTTCAACGAACCTTTTGATGGCATTTTGTACAGTGTGATGATTGGAATGGGTTTCGCCCTGGTCGAAAATTACTTGTATGCTTATCGATTAGGAGATGTTTCCAATTTGGTAGTCCGGGCTTTTACTGCTGTACCTGCACATGCCAGTTTTGGGATTATCATGGGTTACTTTGCCGGTAAGGCAAAATTTGATTCTTCCATGCCAGGGAGACGATTGGTGCTTGGATTTTTATTGGCGGCACTCATCCATGGGGCCTATGACTTTTTTATATTATATGAAAGATATGAATGGCTGGGAGGTCTCGCACTTGTTTGTCTGGTTTTGTCCGTTTTTTATGCGAGACGTTTGATTAAGTTGCACCAGCAAAATTCACCCTTTAAGGAACAGGCTTAAAAAGAAAAAACCCACCAAAACACTAGGTTTTGATGGGTCTATTTTTCCTTGTAGATCTTACACATCACAAGGAATTTTGCCTCCTATTTCCTGTTCCTAATATCTTCCAAATACCGTTCCAATTCCATTTCATCATAGATTAGAACTTCTCTTGGTTTGGAACCTTCACTTGGGCCGACAATTCCTAGCGCCTCCATTTGATCCATAATTCTACCTGCCCGGTTATAACCCAATTTCAGGCGTCTTTGAATCATAGAGGTACTTCCATGCTGATTTTGAACTACCAGGCGGGCAGCATCTTCAAACATGTCGTCCAATTCGGAAAGTGCAAAACTCTTTGTGCTCATTTCATCGTCATCACCTGAGTATTCCGGCAACAGCATTGGCTCTGGGAATCCTCTTTGTTCTGAGATGAATTGTATTACTTTTTCAACTTCAGGAGTATCAACAAACGGACATTGCAGACGAATCAAATTGCCCCCAACAGACAATAGCATATCTCCTCGCCCTACCAATTGATCTGCACCACCCGTATCAAGAATGGTACGTGAGTCAACTTTCGAACTCACTTTAAAGGCAATACGAGCCGGGAAATTGGCTTTAATGACCCCGGTAATAATATTTACCGACGGACGCTGGGTTGCAATAATAAGGTGAATACCTACCGCTCGAGAAAGCTGTGCTAATCGTCCGATTGGTAATTCAATTTCCTTTCCTGCAGTCATGATAAGGTCTGCAAACTCATCAATAACCAGGACTATGAATGGTAAAAACTTGTGTCCGTTATTAGGATTTAATTTACGGGCTACAAATTTTTGATTGTACTCCTTAATGTTTCTTGCCTGTGCCTGTTTAAGCAGGTCATAGCGTTGCTCCATCTCAATGGTAAGCGCATTAAGCGTATAAACTACTTTATTCGTTTCTGTAGTGATGGGTTCATCCGCACCCGGAAGGAAAGTTAGGAAGTGGTTCTCCAGACTTGAATAAGGGAACAATTCTACCTTCTTAGGGTCGATAAGCACCAATTTGACTTGCGAAGGGTGCTTTTTGTAAAGCAAGGATACCAATACAGCATTAATACCTACAGATTTACCTTGACCGGTTGCACCGGCAATCAGCAAGTGAGGCATTTTAGCCAGGTCAGCAATAAATACTTCGTTGGCAATGGTTTTACCCAGGGCAATAGGAAGGTCCATCTTGGCACGACGGAATTTCTCGTCTTCCAACATATCCCTAAGCGGTACAATCTGCGACTTTTTATTTGGTACCTCGATACCGATGGTACCACGACCTGGAATAGGTGCTATGATACGAATACCCAAGGCAGCCAGATTTAGGGCAATATCGTCTTCCAGATTTTTAATCCTGGAAATACGGACACCCGCAGCTGGGATGATTTCATACAGTGTCACCGTTGGGCCGATTGTAGCCCGGATCTTTGTAATCTCAATTTTATAATTGAGTAAGGTGGCGATAATCTGGTCTTTATTGGCTTCCAATTCTGAACGATCGATGGTATCTCCCTTCAATTCGTCATAAGACTCTAATAATTGCAGGTGCGGATATTCGTAAGAAGACAACTCTAGCGTCGGGTCATAAGGTTCAGAATGGTCTGCATTTTGGGCCTGAATATCCGGTGCTGAAGTTGGAAGAGGGCTATCACCCATCTGTCCTTCCTCAGGTGTTTCATCTATTTCCAGATCAGAATTACCCGCTTCCAGTGGTTTCTCTTTTTTAAAGGCAGCATTGTTACTCTCGTCCAACTCGAAAGACAACTGATTACCTTTGTCATGCTTAATTTCTGGTTGTTCCAATTCCAGATCCAATTCTTTCCTCGGTCGCAAAGTATTGGGTTCCTCCTGTGGTTTAGATGGGCGTTCGATTTCTTCATCCGGAACATTGGGAACCGTAACTCTTTTTTTCGGAGCCATTATCTCAGAAGCCCAGATTTTCAATTCTTCCCAAACTCCCTGAGGCGTTACATCGTTGAAGTTTGGATTAAAATTCCAGATGATTACACCAATAAATAAAAACAGGAATAGAAATATCAATCCAAGCGTACCGACAAAATTTTCAAGCCAAATACTTACAGCATTACCAAAAGCACCACCCCATGGAAATTCGGCTCCACGTGTTACAAACTCAAGAAAAACAGATGCAATAAGTAATACCAGGAAAGAATTTCTATAGAAGGAAAGTCTTGATAATAAAGGAGTCTTTTGAATCAACAATACGCCTGTCAAAGCCAGGGCCGCAACAAACAAATAAGAAGGTAGTCCAAAACCCCAATAGAAAAACATATTGGAAACGATAGCGCCGAGGCGACCCAGCCAGTTGGCCATTTCAATATCTCCTTGCGCTAACAGGCTCCAGGAAAATCGCAATACACGATCCTGGTCTATTTGCCAGGTAAACAAATAGGAGGTAAAAGCAATGAATAGGTAAAGGGCAAAGAAAAGACTGAGCGCACCAAGCAATTTTGGTATTCGTTCATCTTGTAAGTTTATCCCTTTGTTTTTAGAACTTTTTTTCTTTTTACTTGCAGAAGCCATGGGTTAATTTGTAATTCTTATAGTGTTTGGTTTCTTCTGCATTCATCAGATTGAAGGAAATGGTTGTTTTAAACCGATTCAGGGTACCATTATTGTTGCTTAGAAGGGCAAATCTCGATCAAAAGTACCGCTTTCTCAACAAAACCAACCGTTTCCTCTAAATGCATTTAAAAAAAATCAGTTGGCAAAATTATATAATCTGTTTTGGATTATGGTTTTGAAATATGGTACAAATTATACCCAAAATCATAACTTATTGATTTACAAATTATTACGAAATTTTGTAATACTTTATTTTATCAAAAATATATTTTAAAAAATACAATTTATAAAAAATTAAATCTTAGATGGTATTTACCGTTTCCTCGTCAAACCCTACCGTTCCTACATCGCCGCCGCCCGCCGCTGTTTTCCTGTGTTTTTCCTATATACATTTATCCCTCCAAACGCAGAACAAGCACATACATCAGAACATAAACTATCAACAAACCCATGAAAGCATTAATTGACCGGTACGACGAAGCCATAGCTCAAGGCATCGTTCCATTCTTCCTCGAAGATGAGTACCACGAACTAATCAGCTTTTTCGAGTCAGAATCTTTAACGGACGAAGCACTCGACATTATTGCCCTTGCAGAGGAGCAATACCCCTATTCCGCTGAATTCCTTTTGAGAAAAATCCATATTTATCTCTATACCAAAAATATGGACAATGCCCTTGATACCCTGGACAAGGCCGACGCTATTCTCCCCAATAATGTCGATGTAAACATGCACCGTGCCATG
>JAGQWW010000288.1 GCA_020436955.1 Saprospiraceae bacterium
ATTTACCGGAGCAGGGCCAGGAGGACATCCACCTTCAGTAGCTCTACAGTTGTCCAGGGCCTGATTACCATTTGGACCCCATGCACATGCGTGGGTATGTCTGGATCCAAGGTTGTGTCCCATCTCATGGGTCATTACCTCTACAGACCATGAATAAGTTGGTACAGGCTGGTAAGTATTGCCAATATTACTGTAAGCATGTGAATTGCCGGAAGAACAAAGTACGCCTAACCAGGCAACCCCACCATTACCTGCCGGAATGGTAGAGACCAGGTGTGCAAGGTTTCCGTTAAAGTTATTCACACGGCTTGTGAAAGAGTTCAAGGCTGCATTGGATGAGCTGGAAGGGTAGGGGTCAGACGTCATCCAAACTTTAATCTCCGAAATACGGGTCAAAATCTGCTCATTGGCATACAAAGTTGCCAATTCGTTGAAAAGACCTGTGATATAGTTGATTACTTCCTGCTCATTGTTATTGCGATCCGTGTACATACGATAATCACACTCCAGGTAAACCTTAACTACTTTGGTTACCCTGTTGGCGGTTTCGTCGCCAGGTAAATATTCATAATCAAAATCAACAGCGTCATCTTCAGTATGACACTCATGCGCAGGAGGCGCTAAATGGTCACTTTCTTTAAAAAGAATGTAACCTTTATCCACTCCTTTTGCATCATCATCCAACGGACCGAGGTTGTAATTTACCCCATCGAAGGAAAGGATACCCATCATCCAGTTTTCAAAAACACTGATGGTTACCACTGAATTTTCATCACCTTTCAGGTGGCCGGAGTAAAAGGCTCCTTTTTCAATATCCAGGTTGATAAGGCCATCTTTGGTAACACCACGGAAGATAACATCCTCGGTAAAGATTTCACTTTTTCGAAGGTCCAGCAAAAGTGGACTTTCATCACCCGGAATAGTAATTTGTAATTGTTGAGGTTTTGCATGGTAAAGGTCCTGCAAAACTGCTTTGTCCAAATCAAGATAAGTACCGCGAGAAACAACATCTGATTTGGCAGCATAGTCCGTGCTTAATTTGAAAAGCTCGAAAGTCCGGACTTCCGCATCATTGGCGGTAATAGTCTGGGCTGCATTTTTTTCAGGTTGGTTTTGGTCAGAGGTACTTTGCTGGTGGGCAAAGAATAAAAATAAACTTAGAATGGTTGGTAAGAGGCTAAAAGTATAGCTTTTCATTGCAACACGGTTTTTTAAATAAAAAATTATCAGATTTTCGAATTTACGATTTTCAGCCGTCAAGTTTGGAAGCCGGCAATTAATTTATGTTTGTCAGTATACACTTCCGACAATTATGTTGAAATTTCTGTTGAGAAGCCAATTGGGAAATACCCTTTCAAGGGGAGGTCCACTGTTGAAGGAACCTTTTGGATAGTAAAATGGGATTTTTGCTGCATACTGATCCTATCGTTTCCAGGGTCAGATGTTAAATAATTTTTTAAAAATCAGATTCGTTAAACGTATCTTTCGAATGCAGCGCAAAATAGGGAAATTACCTTGGTTTTTTCCCCTCTTTCTAGGATTAATGTTTTTTTTATAAAAAGGAACACCATCCTCTTTGGAGAGGCCATGAGCCTTTCTATATTTACCACCCTTTTTCCGGGTTTAGTCATGGTGAAAGAATCATTTTTCAGCATTTTTACAATGAAATCTGCCTTATGAAAAATTATATTTTGGCAAGTGGGTTATTGGTGTTTTTGTGGACGGGATGCACCCCTAAAGTAGCAGAGACCGCACAGGAAGAAACAGTAGTGGTAACTCCAAAACAGGAAGATGAAAACCTGAGTCCTTGCCCAAAATTTACCGATGCTCCCTATCCTGATGAAACCGAAAGCAACTACGTAATTTATAGAGATTTTCTCAAGCAAGGCAGGTATGATCAGTCTTTTAAACTCTGGGAAAAAGTATACGAAGTAGCTCCGGCTGCAGACGGCAAAAGAACTACTGTTTTTGAAGATGGTATCTATTTTTATAAAAGGTTATACTCCGGTGTGCAGGACTCCCTCGTGCAAAGTCAATATGAAGCTGTAATTCTGGGGTTGTTTGATGAAATGGCGGATTGTTATGGACAGGAAAAGTGGGTTGGTGCCAGAAAGGCCTTTGAATTGTATTACACTTTCGGAGCCAGGGATAAGTTGGAAATCTACAACCTTTTCAAGACTTATATTGACGATGCTAACTTAAAAACCCAGGCCTTTGCCATCAATCCTTTTACAGCCTTACTGGTGGAGCTAACCCAGTCTGGCGATGTTCCAATGGAAGAAGCGCAGGTGTACGATGAAAGAGTAAAAGCAATTGTCAATCACAACCTTAGTACCAAGACCGGTACTGAATTGGAAGCCTGGCAAATAGTTGAGTCGTATGCACCTTCCAGATTGACTGATTTTGAGACCGTAAAGGGATTTTATGGTTGCGAATATTACAAGGAGAAATATTTCCCTGCTTTTGAAGAGGCTAGCACGGATTGTGATGTCATCCGTGAAGTTTACAGCTGGTTGAAATGGGGAGATTGCAGTAAGGACGACCCTGCTTTTGCAGCAGTAATTGCCTCTGGTAATGAAAATTGTGTTGAAAAAGGTTGTTTTGACTTTTTAAAAGAAGCACAATATGCTGAAGCCATAAAGTGTTTGGTAGAAGAAGCCGCAGGTAGTGATGATAAAATGCTTAAGGCCAAGAATAACCTGCTGATTGCCAAGATTTATTATTCTCATTTGAAAAATTTCCCCAAAGCAAGGGAATACGCTGAAAGAGCAGCGGATTATAATCCAAACTGGGGTGAACCGTATCTGCTAATAGGCAGGTTGTATGCTTCCAGTGGTCCATTATGTGGTTCGGGAAGAGGTTGGAATAGCCAGGTAGTTACTTGGGTAGCAATTGATATGTGGTCCAAGGCGCGCTCTATTGATCCTTCAGTTTCTGATGAAGCGACCAAGTATATTAATCGCTACACGAAATATATGCCTAGCAAAGAAGATATTTTTCAAAGAACATTAAAGGAAGGAGATAAATATTTCGTTCCTTGCTGGATTCAGCGTTCGACCATAATTCGTGCGGCGCCCTGATAACCCGTTTTAGATTTTTTAATGCTTGAATGATTTGACGATGATGCTTTCACCGGAGGTGCTTTTTTCCGTGGTGGTTATTTATTTTGCTGTATTGATGTTTATTTCCTGGTGGACAGGGAAGAAGGCAGATAATGCAGACTTCTTTATTGGTGGCAGACAGTCCAATTGGCTATTGGTGGCAATTGGAATGATCGGAGCCTCTCTCTCAGGTGTGACTTTTATATCCATTCCGGGAGCCGTTGGTGCAACGCCGGAGTTCATGGAACAAATGACCGGTACCTATAAGGTCAACCCCAATATCAGTTTCTCCTATATGCAGATGGTTTTTGGTTACCTGGTTGGTTATCTGGTAATTGCAACCGTCCTTATGCCTTTGTATTATAGGTTGAATCTGACTTCCATTTATGGATTTCTTGAAGAGCGATTTGGATTTTGGTCTTATAAAACCGGCGCTGCCTTTTTCCAATTATCCCGCTTGATCGGTTCTTCTTTTCGGTTGTATTTGGTAGCTATCGTACTGCAACGATTTGTATTGTCTGCCTTTGGCATCCCATTTTGGATTACGGTTTTGATAACCCTTGCCTTAATCTGGGTCTACACGTATCGAGGCGGCATAAAAACCATAGTGATTACGGATACTATACAAACCGTAGCCATGTTAGTCGCGGTGGGTCTTACCATTTATACCATTGGAAATAGCCTTGGATATGATATACCGGGCACTTTTGAGGCGGTCTATCAAAGCGAATACAGTCGCATATTCTTTTTTGATGGTGGTTGGGAGGATCCAAATAACTTTTTCAAGCAATTCATAAGCGGTGCTTTGATAGCACTGGTAATGACCGGTCTGGACCAGGATATGATGCAAAAGAACCTGAGTTGTAAATCGCTAAAGGATGCACAAAAGAATATGCTGGTGTTTAGCATCATTTTAGTGTTTGCCAATCTGCTATTTCTGAGCCTTGGGGCCTTACTGTATATGTATGCATCCAGTATCGGATTGGAAGTGCCTTTGCAGACCGACCAATTGTACCCGTCCATCGCATTGAATAATTTGCCTGCCATCACCGGTATTGTATTTTTTATTGGCTTGATTGCAGCTGCCTATTCAAGTGCTGACTCTGCCTTGACTTCCCTGACGACTTCCTTCTGTGTCGATTTTTTGGATATGGAAAAGAAAGATGTTGGTGCTGATTCGACCAGGAAGACCA
>JAGQWW010000028.1 GCA_020436955.1 Saprospiraceae bacterium
TAGCCAATAGCCAATAGCCAAAGACTAATCAAATGCCCCGAATAGGTATATCATTTTCAGGAGGAGGAGCACGAGGAATCGCCCACATCGGTGTGGTGCAGGCCTTGCGTGAAAACAACATAAAAGTGTCTGCAATCGCAGGGTCCAGTGCGGGCTCTATTATCGGCGCTTTATACGCAGCGGGAGTTACAGTGGAAGATATGTTGAATCTTGCCAGACAGGCGAGTTTGTGGAAGACGGTCAAATGGGGGATACCACTGGATGGCCTGGCGAAGATGGACTTGTTGATCAAATTGCTCGAAGACGCTTTGCCGGTTGATAATTTTGAAGAACTGGAGATTCCTTTTTTTGTGGCGGTATCCAATTTATTGACCGGTGAACCGGAAATCTTTAATCATGGACCTATTGCTGAAGTAGTTGCAGCATCTTCAAGTATTCCACTTGTTTTTAAGCCAAGACCCATCAATGGGCAGCTATATGTAGATGGTGGGGTCATGCTCAACTTGCCGGTAGAGCCACTTACTTCCTGTTCCGACTATATAATAGGTGTAAATGTGCGCCCTAGAGTGCCGATTCATAAAAAAGAAGTACAAAGTTTCTTTGGGATAGCCCAGCGGGTATTTGACCTTTCCTTGCAAGGCAATATGCGACCAGGTGCGGCCATTTGTGATATGATTATCGCACCGGAAGGTGTTTCTGACTATGGATTGTTCCAATTTAATAAGGTAGATGAGTTGTATGAAATTGGATATGAAGCCGGCCTTGATGCGGTAGAGCGACTGCAGGAAGAGAAAATTATTCCCGCCTGATTTTGAACCTTTTTTTCGATTTTTAGTCTTCCTTTTCCAACCCCTTTTGAAAATTGATTAACTTCCTCCACATGAAGCAGGGGTCCCTACTGTGGTTACTTTTTATAATATGTGCTTTGCATGGCTTTTCACAACAGCCGGCTGGGACTGCCATGTATTTTGACCACCTATCCATTCGGGACGGACTCTCCAACAATACCATCTATTCGATTTTGCAGGACCACAATGGTTTTATTTGGATAGGTACTCGAGATGGCTTGTGCCGATACGATGGTTATCAATTTTCAGTATTTAAAAAAGATGAACCAGCGGCATGGCATCCAAAAGGAAATCATGTACTAAGTATCTATGAAGATGATGATTTCAATCTGTGGATTGGTTTAAGAAATGGAGGGTTACAATACTTAGACTATGAGACCCAAACTTTGGTATCCCCGACTTTTGCAGGGCCCGATACTGTTAATTGGACCGAAATTTCGGCCAGCGCCTTTTTTAAAGATAGTAAAGACAATCTTTGGATCGGTACATATGGAATGGGTGTACTTCAAATTGATTTTAAAAATGCCTCGTTACACCAATTTCACACCTTAAGCGAAAATCCAAAACAGAAAATTCCTTCCAATTTCTGCTTTTCCTTTGTTGAAGATGGTTCGGGTAAAATTTGGATGGGACTAGCCGATAATTACCTTGCAATTTATGATCCGGGAAAGGCTAAAATTTCAACCTTCCCATCTCACCCCACTGATGGATTTTCAATCAATTCATTTGATAAATCATTATTAATCGTCGACGATAAGATTTGGGTAGGAACCGAGGGCAACGGTATTTACCTGATAGATGCTAAAACTAAAACAGTTTCAAATCATCTTTTACCCGGATTATTGGTAAAAGACCTCATTTTAGATACCCTAAGCAATCAGGTTATAGCCGCTACGGATGGCGCAGGATTATTTGTTTTTGACGAAAAGGGTAAGCAGCTTGATAATTACACCTATTCATCAAGTCTGCAGAATAGTCTTAATTCCAATGCCTTATATAAACTGTATCTGGACCGGGATCAAAATCTTTGGATAGGTACATTTAATGGAGGGCTCAATATCCAAAAGGCAAATAAGGCCCGATTTTTTTCTTATTTGAATACGAATCTGGAAGAAGAGTCCCCCGGGGAGAAATCTGTTCTTTCCTTTTGCGAGTCAAAGAATGGAACGATTTGGATTGGAACAGATGGTGGAGGACTGTTGAAGTTTGATGAAAAAACGGGTGATTTTTCAAAGGCAACTTTTCGTGGCGGTGGTCCCAAGATTATAACAACCATTTTTGAAGATAATACCACAGGCGTTTTGTGGTTAGGTACCTTTAATGAGGGCCTTGTAAGATATGAACCCGCGATTGGAACCATCAAACGTTACCTTCATGAGGAGAACAATGGAAACTCCCTTTTCAATAATAATGTATGGGCTATCGAATCCGCTCGTGGCGGTAAACTTTGGCTCGGGTTGTTAGGAGGCGGCGTTCAGCTGTTTGACCCCCAGGGAAATACATTCAAAACCTATTATAACATCCCGGATGACCCAACTTCGCTGTCAGGTTGGAATGTCAGGGCTTTACAAATTGATGCACAAAACCGGCTTTGGATTGGTACTGAGTTTACAGGAATGAATGTGAAAAATCCGGGGGCCCATGACTTTACCCGACTCAATACTGAAAATGGCTCAGGTTTCCCTTCGAACTCTATCCTTTGTTTCCTGGAAGATGGACCTTATTTATGGATTGGAACAGAGGGGGATGGACTCATCCGTTACAACAAACAAACCGGAGCAAATGTGGTGTATAATACCCAATCCGGACTGGCATCTTCCGTTATAAAATCTATTGAAAAAGGTGATAATGGATGGCTGTGGATAAGCACCAACGGGGGTATTAGCTCTTTTGACCCTTCCACTGAAATTTTCTACAATTATAATTATCGTGATGGACTGCAATCCAATCAATTTAATCCAAATGCTTCCATAAAAGGATTGGATGGCAGGCTTTATTTTGGTGGGATCAACGGTTTTAATGTATTTGATCCCAAGGCCATTGTTCAAAATCAAAATATACCTCGGTTAGTATTTACAGATTTTAAGTTGTTCAATAAGTCTGTTAATGTTGGCGAAGCAATTGAAGGCACCATAATTTTACAAAAGCCACTAAATGATAATCCGGAATTACTGCTGAATTATTGGCAAAATGCATTTTCCATCACCTTTGCAGCCCTTGAATTTACCAATCCATCCAGAAATAAATATGCTTACATGTTGGAGGGCTTTGATGAAAATTGGTTGGAAGTTGGTGCAGATGCGCGCCAGGCAAATTATACCAATCTGGATCCTGGCACCTACACTTTTTTATTAAAAGCTTCCAATAATAATGGTGTCTGGAGTGATGAGATTAAAAAACTTCGGATTAAAATCTATCCCCCTTTTTGGACCTCCTGGTGGTTCAGGCTGTTAATGGTCCTCTCAGGTATTGGTATTGTAGTCGGTATCATGCAATTTTTGGCCAGTAAACGAAAGGAGAAGCACAGAAAAGAGTTGATGGAAGCGGAAAAGCGGATTCTAAAATTGGAGAATGAAAGCCTGGCACGTGAGGTACAACAGAAAAATTCCGAACTCTCAGCCGCTTTGCTTCAGGCTGCGCATAAAAATACAGAACTAAAAGGCTTACGCGAACAACTTCAATTTTTAAGAGAAAAAGAGGGAAGCGAATCCAAACAGGTAAAAGATCTTAATCGCCTCATTCGAAGAATAAACAGTGAAATTCAATCGGTGGATTATTGGGAACAGTTTCAATTAAACTTTGACCAGGTCCATCAACAGTTCTCCCGAAAACTATATTCAGAATTTCCACGGTTGACCCAAAACGATATTCGACTAAGTTGTCTGATAAAAATCGGATTGACCAATAAAGAGATTGCCTCCATCCAAAATGTCTCCCTGGCAGGTATCGAAAAAAGTAAATATCGCCTCAAACAAAAAATGAATCTGCAAAAGGAAGACGACCTCAACGATTTCATCTTTCAGTTTAATTAAAACTGTCTTTTCTACCACATTCTAATGAAATCAGGGCTTTTCACGCCCCTTGTCCAGTATTTGTCCGGTATATAAATGCGGTTTTTTGTATCAAAATTAGCTTGATTTGCCAAATCATATTTCAAAAATCATGTGTTGGCGTGATAAAATTTGAAAATATGAACCCAGGTCGAGACTAAACACCTCGTCCTGTTTTTTAAACTGTATGCAGGCCCGATTGGGATAAATCAAGTCAAATCAAACCAGTTTTTATGAACAAATTAGTTTTACTCCTTGGATTGATGCTGTCGTCGATTACGATAGTCCTCGGACAAAACAGAACCGTGTATGGCACGGTCACCGATGTTACAGGATTGCCACTTATAGGCGTTACTGTACAGGTCCTAAATCAATCAGATGCAGTTACCGGAACCGTTACAGATTTTGACGGAAAATTTGAGTTGTCGGTTGCTCGTGATGCTGATACTTTACAGTTTTCCTATATCGGTTATGCGACTATGATATTGCCCATTACCGATGAGACGAATGTGGAGGTGACTATGAAAGAGGATGCCCAGCAATTGGAAGAAGTTGTTGTGGTAGGATATGGTATCCAAAAGAAGCGGGTTTCAACCGGTTCCATTTCTAAAATATCTTCTGCTAACCTCGATGGATTCCAGGTGCAGGATGTGCAGTCTTCCCTGGAAGGACAGGTTGCAGGTTTGATAGTGAGTGAATCTTCCGGACAGCCAGGTGCCGGCAAATCCATACTTATTCGTGGTATTAGCACCAATGGCGATAATACACCTCTATTTATAGTAGATGGATTGCAAGTAAACAGTATTGATAACATCAGTCCTGGCGACATTGAGTCTGTTGACATCCTTAAAGATGCTGCTGCCGGTGCCATCTATGGAGCAAGAGCAGCTAACGGGGTTATTATCATAACCACTAAAAAAGGAACAGAAGGCAAAAGCTCCATCACTTATGAAGGATTTTATTCTACTTCACAACCCTGGAAGACACCGGAAATGTTGGGGTCAGCAGATTATATCACTTTGACACGTGAGAAATTTGCGAATGGCAATCAAACCAATTCACTTAATTCCCTGGGTTTCCCTACTTCAGAAACCAGTCTTCCGAATACCAATTGGATGGATGTGATTTTTGAACCAGCAGTGGTTCAAAATCATAGAATTTCTGCTGCTGGTAAAAATTTCTTCCTCGGTATGGAATACTGGGATCAGAATGGTGTCGTAGGTGGTGATAAGTCTAGTTACCAGCGATATGCGGTTCGTTTAAATGCCAGTAAAGAAATAAACGATTACGTAACCATTGGTGAAAACCTTTATGTAACACGTATCAATGCACAATCAATCGGAGTAAATGATGCCTTTGGAACTGTAATCGCTGATGCCTTTGCTTACGACCCCATTACTGACGTATATGACGAAAATGGACAATACGGATTTGCCCAATCTGATTGGGTTAAAAAAGAATACGTCAACCCATTAAGCCGTCTTTTTATTATAAATGGTGGAGGTCACTCAGACCAGGTATTAGGTAATATGTACTTTGAACTGCGTCCAATTGATGGATTGCGCTTCCGCTCCGATGTTGGGGTAGACTATTTGTGGAACAACTATCGTGCATTTACCCCTGATTTTGCTTTCCACGATGCATTTGTCAATCCTACCAATGATGTGGTACAGGGCTATAATTACTATGAAACCCTGCAGTTTGAAAATTACCTAAACTACGCCAAGCAACTGGGAAGACATAACGTCAATGTAGTGGTTGGTACTTCCTATCGCACAACTTCCAACGAATTCGCAGGAGGTACATCTTCTTCCATTCCTGATGCTGTGAAGTTTGACCCATACTGGCAGTATTTAGATGCCGGGGAAGACACCACCGACCTTACTTATGGAGGAGCCGGTGTTGATTATGCCCTAATCAGCTACTATGGTCGTTTGATTTATGACCTTGATGATAAATATCTTTTTACTGCTACCGTTCGTCGTGATGGTAGTTCCAATTTTGGAAAAGCGAATCGTTGGGGTGTTTTCCCATCTTTCTCTCTGGGTTGGATTCTTTCTGATGAGCCATTTTTCCAAATCGAGCCAATTAGCTTCTTAAAAGTAAGAGGTAGCTGGGGTATCAATGGTAACGACCGTATTTCACCATTGGCCTATGCTGCCAGAGTAGAAAATGTATTTACTTATCCTTACGGAAATAACCTCATTACCGGTGCCTCTCTGGCAACTCCTCCTAACCCAAATATCAAATGGGAAGAAAGCCGCCAGGTAGACATAGGATTGGAGATGCGTTTGTTCAATGACCAGTTGAGTGCAGAATTTGATTACTATATAAAAAATACTCAGGACCTTTTGATGTCCCAGGTAATTCCCGGCTATTTGGGAGCTACCAATAATCCTATCAGTAACCTGGGTGAAATTCAAAACAAGGGTTTTGAAGCTAACCTAAGTTATCGTTTTGCCCTTGGAAAAGTGCGTATAAATACCAATTTGAATTACACCACTTTCACCAACGAAGTTATCGACGTTGCCGGTGATGCCGGATATATCCAGGGTTATACTTGGCCGGTTAGAAATACAGCCATTACCCGTATGACAGAAGGATTCCCCGTTGGCCATTTTGTAGGCTACCGTTCTGACGGAATTTTTCAGTCTCAGGAAGAAGTTTTCTCACATATCAACAGCTCTGGAGACTTACTACAGCCTAAAGCTAAGCCAGGTGATATCAAATTCCTGGATGTGAACGGTGATGGTGTTATTGATAACGATGACATCGGGGACATTGGCTCTCCATGGCCTGACCATATTATTGGATTCACACTTGGAGCCAACTATAAAGGATTTGACTTCAACATGATTTTGTCCACTCAATTGGGACACGAGATTTTCAGAGCTTACGAGCGTTCAGATATCACCTTTACCAATTATCAATCCTTCTGGTTAGACAGATGGACTCCTGATAATCCTGGTAATGACTTACCAAGACTGGTTTCCAACGATCCAAATAACAACCAGCGACCATCAGATTTCTATCTGGAAGATGGAAGTTTCCTTCGCTTGAGAAACCTTCAGGTAGGTTATTCATTGCCTACTGCCTTATTGGAAAAAGTAAAGTTGAGTGGTTTGCGCATTTATTTCACGGCTAACAACCTGTTCACTTTAACTGGATACCGTGGATTTGACCCTGAAATTGGAACGAACGGTTGGATTCTGGATACAGGAATCGACAAAGGCTTTTATCCAGCCAACAAGACCATTGGTGGTGGTATCAAAATAACTATGTAAAAGATTAAACCAGAAGAAATGAAAAATATACTATCCATATTGCTTGTACTGGCCTTCCTTTTTTCGGTTCAGTCTTGTAAAGAGGAAAACCTGGATGTAAATCCAGTCAATGAATTCCTTTCAGAGAATTTTTATCAAACTGAAGAGCAAGTCTTTTCAGCTTTGGTTGCAGCCTACGATCCATTAGGTTGGACTATGGCTTATGGCCAGTGGATCTCCAACGTGATGTTTGGTGAGATTCGCTCAGATAATGCTAACGCTGGTGGAGACCCTTCGGACAATGACCAGCCAGGCTGGCAGGAGTTGGATGATTTTAGAAATACCAACACCAATACTGTGGTTCATCCGCTATACCGTAGAAATTATATCGGAATTTTCCGTGCTAACCTGGTGATTCACAATGCAAAAATCAGCACCCCTGCTGTGGCACAGTACCAGGCAGAAGCAAAGTTTCTAAGAGCTTATTACCACTTTGAATTGTTCCGTCATTTCGGACCAATCCCAGTCGTAACTGAGCCCCTTTCTCCGGTACAGGTGGATTTGGAAAGAAATAAAATGAGTGAGGTTTTTGAAGCCATCACCAATGATTTAAAAGACGCTATCGAATTGTTGCCTGTTACCCTTTCTTCCAATGAAACAGGTAGAGCTACCAAAGGTGCAGCACTTGCATTATTGGGCAAGGCAATGTTGTATTGGGCTGATATGGACAATGACAATACTGCAAAATTTGCTGAAGCAGCATCCTATTTCCAGCAGGTAGTTGATTTAGGCGTTTACGAATTGGAAGATGACATGCGCAATTTATACGCATTCGGGTTTGCCAATCCTCCGGAGTCCGTTTTTGAAATACAGCAATCCAATCTTTTCCCAAGTGATTGGGGATGGTTTGAAGGTATTGATGGAAACGGTGTCATCCAACTTTGTGGTATTCGTGGATTGTGTGAAGAGCATCCTTATGTGCAGGCAGGATGGGGATTTTTATTACCTACCCAGGATTTAGCCAACACTTTTTTGCCTGATGATGGATTCAGAAAAGACCTTACGATGTGGTCGGAGCAAACCCTGGCATTGGAAATTGATACTGCGGGTGTTTCCGGCTGTAATGTGGTAATTGACGCTACCCAAAGTAATCCTCAGGATTACACAGGGTACTGGCAAAAGAAATTTATCAATTATAAATCCTACACCGGTAATAATGTAAACGGAGGTGATCCTAACCTAACCAAAGATCAAAACATTTACGCTATCCGCTATGCTGATGTCTTGTTGATGTTGGCAGAAGCACTCCATAGAAGTGGCGGTAGCGACCAGTTAGCTATGTCCTACATCGATCAGGTACGCGAACGTGCTGCGGGCCCCGGCGACAATACCGGCAATTTCCGTTCAGCTGCCAATGTGATGGCAGATGAAGGTTGGACCTTACAAGACCTTATCTGGTACGAAAGAAGAGTCGAGCTTGCCATGGAAGGTGACCGTTGGTACGACCTTGTGCGCTCAGGCAGAGCTAGTGCCGACTTATTTGCAAACGATCCTTTACGGTCCGGCAATTTTGACCCGGACGACCTATGGGTTCCTATTTCGCTTGAAGAATTATCAGTGGCACCCAACTTAACTGCTTATCCAGACCCTAGTTTATTTCAATAATTAATCTCGTAAAAACAAGAATAGTATGAAGCGTTTTAATTTTTTCAATGGCATGTCCGGTCTTATGCTAACAGCATTTGCAGCCTTGTTGCTTATCAACGGTTGTAAGAAAGACGATGACATGAACCCTACTACTTCTGACCCGGTAGCTAGCTTCCAGTTTGAAGTGAAATCTGATAACTTTTTAGCAGTAGTATTTACTAATTTCTCCCAAAATGCAGACACTTACACTTGGGATTTTGGAGATGGTAATACCTCAACTGAGAAAGATCCGGAGCACGCATTTAGCGCAGCCGGAACCTATAATGTTACATTGACTGTAACAGGTGCAAATAGCAAAACTGCTACTCGTACTGAGACTATAACCCTTTCTGATCCAGATGCTATCCTTACTTTGTTAGCAGGGGCAGACAGCAAAACCTGGTATTTGCAAAGAGAAGGCATTGCACTAGGTATTGGGCCTGTTATTGGTGATAACCAGTGGTGGTCATTTGGTGGTGTTACGCCATTGGGAGACAGACCTTGTATCCTTGACGATAAATATATCTTCCACAGAAACGGTACTTTCGAATTCCAGTCTAATGGTACTATTTTCATCGATTCAAAAGCTAATGGTGGTTGGTTAGGTGACGGAGTAGACGAAGGTTGTTATGATGAAACAGAGCCAGGTGTATTCACTGCTGAAACTGGTGAAGACCTAAGCGCTTTTGGAGATGGTGGAAATTATACCTACGAATATGACCAAGCTAATGGTACCCTAACGCTAAATGGAGAAGGTGCTTATATCGGTTTGGCAAACAAAACAGAAACAGGAGATAATTATATACCTCAAAGCACTAAAACCTATATGGTTTTCAATTTGGCTGAGGGTTCAATAGCTGATACGCTACAAATTGCGATTCAGCAAACTGGAGCAGTATGGAATTTCTATCTGGTAAGCTATAAAAATGAAGCTGACCTTCCCGAAATCCCATCTACCATGCCACGTGCAAATTTTGACTTCACTAAAAATGCTACAGAAGTAACTTTCAACAACTTGTCAGCTAATGCTACTTCTTATATGTGGGATTTTGGTGACGGTGCTATGTCTACAGAAAAGGATCCGGTACACAACTACGCTGGTGATGGCGATTATGAAGTTACCTTGACTGCTAGCGATGCTAATGGTGCTTCTGCAACTTCTACTAAGACCGTTACCATTTCTACAGCAACGTTCACTACAGCAGTATGGTCAAATGCTACCGGAAAAGTGTGGAAATTAGCCGGTGAGGCTTCTTTCAAAGTTGGACCTGCACCAGGAAGTGGAGAATGGTGGGGTGGTCTTGATGCTCAAGGCGTGATGGACAGAGCTTGCCAAATGGACGATGAGTTTATTTTCTACGACAATGGTGAGTTCGTTTACGATGCAAAAGGTCAGATTTTCGCTGAAGACTATATCGGCGGCGCCAATACTTGTGTTGATGAAGCAGATGTAATGGCTCCATACGATGTGTTGACTTCCGGCATGCATATGTTTACAACTACTGATGAAAATGGCAACGATCCATCTACCATTACTGCTAACGGAGACGGTGCTTTCATCGGATTCAGCAAAGCCTTCAACGGGGGTGAATTGAATACTATGACTGCTCCAAAGTCTTCCATTACTTACAATGTATTTGATTACACAAATACACCAGACAAAGAGACTGTTACCCTTGTAATTGATATCGCAGGTGACGGTTCAGCATGGTGGACTATTACATTAGAATCACTTAAGTAATTAGATTAAGTTTCTATACCAATGAGGTTGTCCTTTTGGTTGGAATTTTCCCGGGTTTGGTTTAATTTGGGAATCCAATCAAAAGGCAACCTTTTAAAAATGAAGCATCACATGTACGCTATTATTTTTCTCCTTTCAGGTTTGCTTTTATTTACTTCCTGTTCCAAGTCAAATGATGTTAATCCTGCTGAGCGTCCGGTAATATCCGGTGTTGACCTTTCTGTAGTAGAAGGCAATACTGATAAGCCGGTCTACGTCAACATCAGGCTTTCTGCTCCCTACGCTGAAACGGTTACTGTTACAATCAATACTGCAGATGAGACAGCAAAAGCAGGGGAAGACTTTGTAGCCATCAATGATTTACAACTAACTTTCGAACCAGGCGATATTCAACAAAGTGTGAAGGTGGATTTGTTGGGGGATGATGATTTTGAAAGTGATGAGACCTTTTTATTGGTATTGGATAATGCTTCAAATGCAACCTTGCCAGGAATACCCATCCGTATTACCATAGAAAACGATGACCAGGATACTAATTTCGATATTCCCCAAACAGGTTATGTAAGTCCAACTTCTTACGCCGGAATGCAATTGATCTGGAGTAATGAGTTTGGCAATGATGAAAATCTGAAGGACCACTGGACCTTCGAAATTGGAAATGGCAACAGCGGCTGGGGAAATAATGAGTTGCAGTATTACAGAGAAGAAAATACAACCACAAAAGATGGATTCCTGGTAATTGAAGCAAAAAAGGAAAACTTTGCAGGAAGAAATTATACATCCTCTCGTATCATAACCAGAGAAAATTTCAACTTCACTTATGGTCGTGTCGACATACGTGCCGCCTTACCGGAAGGGCAAGGCCTCTGGCCTGCTTTGTGGATGTTGGGCTCCAACTTTGCTTCTGTAGGTTGGCCTGAGTGCGGCTAGATCGATATCATGGAGTTACTGGGACACGAACCCAATAAAGTATACGGGACCATGCATTGGTCATTTAATGGTTCACATGCCGAATATAGTGGTAATAAAGTGTTGGCTACCAGTAACTTTGTTGATAAATTCCATGTGTTTTCCATCGTTTGGGAAGAGTCCAAACTTACCTGGTTAGTTGATAATATCCCTTTCCATTCAGCTGACCTTACTGCTGCAGATAAAGATGCTTTCAAAAAGGACTTTTTCCTGATTTTCAATATTGCAGTAGGAGGAAATTGGCCCGGCTCTCCTGATAATACCACAGTCTTCCCACAACGCATGTTTGTGGATTATGTAAGAGTGTTCCAAAACCAATAAAATACTTAATCTTTAAAAGGAGAACGTGGCGTCCAGTCCAATTCAGGGCTGAGGTACTCCATTAACGGCTTCAGGAATTTGTTCGCAAACTGATGCCTGTGTCTTATGTAACAGAACATCTCATGCGGCTCTGCACCTACAGAACTCTTAATTTCAAGAGCAGTGCGGGCAAAATTGATTGTTTTGTAACCAGCTTCAATACCATCTCTAATCATATCATACAACATGCTGAGGTACACCTGGTGTTCTGCATTGTAAGTTGGGTTGTAGCCAACAAAATGCGCTTCCAGCTCTGAATGATTTTTAATGGTAGTGTAAAATGCAACCAATTCATTTTCAAAGAAATAGCCTCTCAATTGAAAGTCATCGCCTAAATGGTCCTTAAGTCCTTGCAGGTAATTCTCATTCAGACTTACTACATTAAATCCGGCGTTTTCGGTCACATTTAGATACAAATCATAAATCTCCTTTTTGTAGGACTCAATTTCATTGCTATCCAGCACACGGGAATAAATAGGGTCCAATTTTTTGTAGGCCCTTTTTGCCCTGGTTCTATATTTGGAAGTCATTGCAGCGAGGTAATCATCAAATGATTTCCAATCATCCCTGACTTCCAGGATCATATTTGGCTGCGCACAAAACTCATAATACCCCTCATTATTAAGGTGACGAGTGGTTTCACGGGTGTTTTCGAAAAAGTCTTTTATAAAGGTTACGTCTGTTTTAATTTCTCGCTCAGCCAATCTTTCCTGAGCATATTCCAATCCTTCTTCCAGCAAATCCAAAGATTGTGTTTCAGATACCAACTGATCATTAAAATAAAAACCGTGTTCTCCGGTGATTAGCATATTACCGCAGATCAAGGTGGTAAATTCAACTTTGCTAGCTACCAGGCCTTTTAAGTATCTTCCAAAGGCACGAAAAAAGCATGCATCAGTCCCATCACGCTTATCAGGTTCATTCAGACTTTTATCAGCTTTAAATGGAAGCGTTTGCATCACTGCAATTCCAACCGGTATTTCCTTTTTGTAAAAAAGAAGGTAAGCAAATTGCATTCCTGCTGGTGGGTTTGCCTCAAGGGAGGCCAGGTATCTGTCTGACAAAAAGAAGGAAGCAGGTCCTGCTACATCAACCCACTCTTCTTTTACCTGATGTATAGTCGGTGCAAAGACCACACTAAAGTCTTTGTTGGAAAGAATTTTGGCTTGAGAGGTTTTTTTTGCTACCCCTGAAGTGGTAGTTGCATTCATCAGGTTGGGTTTTGATGCTGTCAAAAGATACCTAAAGTTAAGTTTGCTTGAGCAATATTGCCAGCAAAACTATACAATTGAAAAAAACTAATTCTAACGTAAATAGTTGTCTGCACCTTTGTTTTTTTACACCCGGTAACTGTAATTAGTGATTTTTGTCATCTTTTACAGTTTCATTCAGTAACTTTCAACAGCTTTCCAGGCAATTGAGACACTTAAATTTGTTTAATTATTTCCGGTCATGAGCTTTTTTACTTTCTGGAAAAATCATCCTTTTTTTAAAAATTTCGAACCGGAACTCCTGGTGAAAGCACCGGGCAGAATCAATCTTATCGGGGAGCATACCGATTATCATCTCGGCTGGGTCCTTCCGGCTGCCATTGACCAGAGTATTTGGTTTGCTTTCCGAAAAATGGACGGGCAACAAGCCTTTAGTGTTCATTCTCTTTTTAAAAATGAGACAAAAGTTCTTTCACTTTTTGAAAATAGTAAGGAGGGAAATTGGAGTGACTACCTGGAGAATATTCTGGAATTGTGTCGAAACCAAAACCTCCCGCTTGACCCAATGGAGGTGTTGATAGGTGGTGATTTGCCGGTTGGAGCAGGTGTTTCTTCATCTTCTGCATTGACTTGTGGATTCCTGGCCGGCCTAAATGAATTGATGCATTGGCAGTTGTCAAACGATGAAATGATAAAAATGGCATCAGCTGCTGAGTATCAATTGGGATTAGAGGGTGGTTTGATGGATCAGACGGCTATTTTTTATGGTAAAAAAGGCAAATTTATCCTGATTGATAATCAAAAAAGAAGCCTGACTTACACGTATGGTTTACCTGAAGATTACGCTTTGATATTGCTGGATTCAGGAGTGGAGCATGCTTTGGTTAATAGCGAGTATAATTTGCGGAGGAAAGAAAGTGAAGCAGTTTTACCGTTTTTAAAAAATGATCACAAAGAGGTGAAAAGTCTAAGAGACATTAACGCCGAAATGCTGGATGGCTACAAAACTATTCTCCCTCCAATACCTTTTCAAAGGGCAATATATGTGCTGGAGGAAAATCAAAGGGTACTGGAAAGTGTGGAAGCGATAAAAAATGGAAACATCGAAAAAATAGGAGCGTTGATGTACGCTTCTCATCAGGGATTGAGCCAGGAATATGAAGTGAGTTGTGAAGAATTGGATTTACTGGTCTCTCTGGCTCAAAAACAAAAAGGTGTGATAGGTGCTAGGATGATGGGAGGAGGTTTTGGAGGTTGTACCATTAATCTCGTTGACAAAAAGGAAGCAGAAAAAATAATTCAAGATATTTCAAGAGCCTATTTTGAGGCTACAGGAATTGAAACAAAGGCACATGTGGTGCAACCATCCGATGGAATTACCACTTTTGCACTTGACCAAACAAAATATCAAA
>JAGQWW010000289.1 GCA_020436955.1 Saprospiraceae bacterium
AAGTTCCAGTAGGCGAAGTACCAACCCTGGCTGATTTGGGCAAAAAAGAATTTCAACAGGATGCAAGAACAGCTTTTCCTTTTAAAGGAGGAGAAACAGCTGCTTTGGAACATCTGCAAGCATATTTTTGGGAAAAAGACCTGGCAAAAACCTATAAAAAAACCAGAAATGAGCTATTGGGGAGTGATTTCTCTACCAAGTTTTCACCCTGGTTGGCTAATGGATGTATTTCGCCCAAAAAGATATATGCCGAGCTTAAAAATTATGAGAAAAGAGTAAAAAAGAATGAATCCACTTATTGGATTTATTTCGAATTACTATGGCGGGATTTTTTCAGGTTAATGGGCAAAAAACATGGTGATAGTATTTTCCTGTTAGGTGGTCCAAAAGGGAAGGCTAAATCATCCTGGAAAATTGATAAAGAGCTATTCACGCAATGGGCAAAGGGTGAAACCGGCATTCCATTCATTGATGCTAACATGAAAGAGATAAACGCCACCGGATTTATGTCTAATCGGGGCAGGCAAAATGTAGCCAGTTTTTTGGTACACGATTTATCGCTGAATTGGAAATTGGGAGCGGAATTTTTTGAGTCCTTATTATTGGATTATGACCCTTGCAGCAACTATTGCAACTGGAATTATATAGCAGGAGTAGGTAGCGACCCTCGGGAAAATCGGGTATTCAATATTGTAGGGCAAGCACAACGTTATGATCACGATGGCGTATTTGTAAAGACCTGGCTTCCTGTGCTGGAAAATTTACCTACTGAAAAGGTACACCAACCTGATGCTGTTCCATCTTTTGAATTGGAAAAATATGGAATAGAACTAGGCAAAAATTATCCGGAACCAATACTGGATTATCATTGATCTTCCAGCGCCTGTCTTCCACTTCTATGAATGGTAGTAGAATTTGCCTGTTGGGTACCGGTCATTAAGACATCCTGGATGTTGACATGCTTTGGACGTGTAGCCATAAAATAAATGGCATCTGCTACATCTTTTGAAGTCAAAGGAAGAAAATCCTCATAAATCCTGGCGCGTTCTTCATCACCATCAAATCTTACTTTGGCAAACTCAGTCTCTTCAACATGCCCCGGACTTACCTGACCAACTTTAATATTGTATTTGACCAAATCAATCCGCATAGCCTTGGTCAAAGCATCAACGGCATGTTTGGTTGCACAATAAACATTACCATTAGGATAAACCTCTTTTCCGGCAGTAGAACACACATTGATTATTTGACCTGAATTTCTGCTGACCATACCCGGACTTATTAGACGGGTCATGTATAAAAGTCCTTTTATATTGGTATCGATCATGGTGTTCCAATGGTCAAAATCGCCTTCCTGAATAGGGGAGAGCCCTTTTGCCAATCCAGCATTATTGACCAAAATATCCACTTTAGACCATGCTTCCGGTAAAGAAGACAAAGCTTCTTGTGTCTGATCCAAATCACGGACATCAAAATTGAGCAAATACACCGGTATATCGAACTCAGCTTTAATCAACAAACGAATGGATTCGAGGCGATCTATTCTACGTCCCGTCAAAATCAGATTGTACCCATTTTGAGCAAATTTGTAGGCGGTTGCTCTACCAATACCTGAAGTTGCTCCCGTTATTAAAACGATTTTAGCGTCTGTTGGATGGATTCCACCTACTTTTATTTCCATTTCTGCTGACCCTTGTTCCAAGATTTCCTCCTCATTTATTTCCTTGCCTTTTTCCTCAATGATAGTTGCCTTTTCAGTAATTCCAAAAGCCAAATCATTCTCCTCCGTTTGCAATTCATTATTCAATGCGATGGCATCTTTGTAATAGGATTTCGCATTTTCAAAATATCCCATTTTATAATAGGTGACCGCTAGATCGTAATGTGCAAAAGCATGGCCCGGCTGTAAATCAATTACCTTTTCGAATGAGCGGATTGCCTTTTCAAAAGCATTTTCTTCCAGGTAAATTGTCCCTAACCTATAAATTGAATCGATGTGATTCGGATTAGCCTTAATAGACTTTTTCAGCGCCTTTTTGGCTTTCTTATTTTTACCTTTTCCTAATTTCATATAACAATTAGCAAGGCGGTAATGAATTTGAATTAATTGTTCGTCAAGTCCAAGTGCGGTCTTATAATGGTGTATGGCAGTCTCAAAGTGGCCCTCCAATTCATGTAATTCACCTGCCAGATAGTGGGATTTTGATTCTTCTGGATATTTCCCCAAAAAGGATTCCAACTCCCTTAACATTACTTCCCGCTTGGCTCCGGATTTTGTAGCATATAACAGGAATAAAAACCCAACTTCTTCCTGATAATCAGGATTAATATAGTAATTCTCAAGGTATGCCAGCGCAGCTTCCAGCCCTTTGACACTCGCTAACCGTCTGGCTTCCAACAAGATGTCATTAACGGATAGGGGAGTGGTGTCTGTGGCATTTTCTGCTGCTGAGATCTCCTCCAACTCTTTAGCCAGAATCTGCTCTACTTCAGCCTCATCTGCTGCATGCTGCCAGTAAGCTTTTAAAAATTTATCGTTGCCTATTCTTTCAAAATAAGCCACGAGATTACTATCAATAACTTCCTGGTAATCTATTGGATTATCTTCCTTAATCATTTTTAGAAAGTCGCCAATTTCAGTGGAGATCGCTTTGATGGCTTTTAATCGTTCTTCCTTTTCGCTGTCATTCAAATCATGATTGCCATTCACTGCTCGCTCATCAAGGTATTTGTCCTGCCACCAATTGATATAGCGAATTACACCGCTCATCCGGGAAAAATCCGTCTTTTGCAGCAAGACTTCACCCGTTTCAGGGTCCAACTTTCTACCGGAGGCAATCATAGCTACATTCTTACCAGATTTCCGCATAAAGGACCATACGCCGGCCATTTGGTACATTGCTTCCACTGATTTCAGCAAATTATCACTAATCAGTAAAATAACCGGCTCCGATTTTTGGCTCATCCATCGACTGAAATCCCCGATTTCTGCATTCTCATCCACTTTTAATGGCAACAAGTGGAAACCTGCATGGGCAAATGCAGTTTCAAGGGTGCCAAATTCTTCACCATTTGAGGGGTGATAGGCTAGAATGTAGGTGGTGTTTTGTTCAGTCATGTATGTTTGTCATGATGCCCAAAAATAAGTTTCCTATTTCTAGAATCATGGTATAAGTGCCGTTTTTTATCAAGTAATGTTTCCAATAAATGTGGATAACGTTATAACTACCTGATATTCTTTCATTTACAACTCCCTTGATTTAGCCAAAGATCCAACAAAAGTCTCGAATTCTTCCTTGAATTGAGGATATTTTGAAGTAGCCGGTCCATTAAACCCGGTATGGATTCGAATGACTTCATTGTCCTTGTTTAAAAAGATCATAGTTGGATATGAAACGATAGCTGAAAGCATTGGAAGAGCAGCTGCAGCATCTTTCTTATTCGATTTTCCCGCCAATAAAATCGGATACGGGACTTGCTGACTCTTTATATAATCTCTGACGACTTTTGCGTTTTTTTCCTGTTCATTATACCTTTCAAATGCTAAGGCAATTACAGCCAAATTTGCATCAGGATGCTTTTTCAAATATTCCTTTAAAAAAGTAGTTTCATCGAGGCAATTTGGACACCAGGTACCCATAATTTGAATAATCTTTGCTTTGCCTTGAAATTGTTCATCAGATAAGGACACCATCGTACCGTTTACATCAGGAAAAGTAAAAGAAAAGGCATCATATCCTGGATTCATAAATGTCAGAGAATCAGGATGTTGCAAAGTTGCATTTGGATTCCGGACAGCTTCCCAGGTACTTGTATAATGATTTCCGGAGCGGAAACTTCCAATGATGGAATCCTGGTTAATGATTTTGCCGCTGTATAGGAAAGCATGGGCACCATCAAAGCAGGAAAGGTAAAATTTGTTGTCCAAAACTGTGCCCTCCAGAAATCTATAATCGCCTGTTTCTGTGCGAAATGTGCCCGTTATTTTATTGTTATTTTGAGAAAATTCACCAATAGCAGGGTAGGATTCGCTATCCGAAAGTCCAAAGGTGGCAGCCCATTTACCGGTCAGATCTGCCCTAGGAGCCTTGTTTAGTTCAGTGAATCTGAAATCTTCACCAAATTTTGCCTTAAAAGGAATTTTGTAATCCTCTTTATAATTGACCACCCAAAATCCTTTGATAATCCGTTCCTGGAAGTTCCCAATGATGTAGGAATCAAAATGAGGAAAATTGATACGAATAGAATCAATTGCTTTTTCTTTACTACGACCAAAGGTGATATCATC
>JAGQWW010000290.1 GCA_020436955.1 Saprospiraceae bacterium
TACTTTTTCCATGCACTTGTATTTTTGCACACTGGCATGATGCTTATTCTTGAATCCCAATCGGCTGGTAATTTCCTCTATTTTCCACTCCTTGTAAAAGAAAGCCTGCAATATATCCATACATCGTTGGCCGGCTTTTTCCAGCACCTTTAGCAGCCGAAATTCATTGCGAGTGGGGTAAAAATCAACCAGGGTGGCCTCCAACTCAGGGATGGATTCCAATAGTTGAACTTTGCTTTCCTTTTTAAACTTTCGAAACCATAAGTACTTACCAATGCTCATCAAATAAGCCTCAGGATTTTCCAGTTCCTGTATGTTTTTTTCAAAAAATGCAACCATTGCATCCTGGAATACATCTTCTGCATCAGCCAGATTACCTCCATTAGATTGAACAAATTTGACAAAGGTCGGGAAAGTACTCAAGTAGAAGGCTTCGATTTTCTTCGAGGTGATGCTCGTAGCAGTCTCTTCTTGTGGTGCGATACAAACGGTCATGATTGCTTTATTTACCTGTATGTGCAAGGTAAAGGAAAAATATCACCCTTGGGGGGGGATTTTTTTTTGAATTTATTTTTCAGAAGGAATTCAGTGGTGGGATTTTGAATTCAAACAAATATGTTATTCACTTTATCTCCTAGAACCGATATCCTACCAAAACATTCAATTGAAAAGCTATGCCAAAGGTTGGTTCATTTGTATCGTGGATAAAACCATGCTCATAAAGGTGTAGTTTCCAAATGTCCTTCTCATTTTCAGGTTCAAAACCGCTGTCATCTGTAGTCTTGTCATAAGGGTCGGTTTTGAGAATAAGAGGAAAACCTGCAGCTGCTTGAATTCCGACTAGTAAATGTTCCTTAGGGTAAAAATTATATTGAAGGAAACCCATCGGTACAAATTTAATTACATCGTATTTGACATGATAAATTTGATTGGTATACCAGTACCAATCTTTTAGATAAGTTTCCATATACATCTTTTGCAACTTCACATAAAGACCGGCATAGAAGGGAATGTTCTTTTTAAAAATGTTAGGATTATAACTGTATTTAAAGTAGCCTCCATTGGAAAACTTGTCTCCTCTTATAGTTCTGTTGTGATGGTGGTTAGCGAAAAAATAATCAAATCCAAAACCAAATAAATGCGCGTTTCGCTGGATTTCAACCGAGATATTCGCTGAGCGATTTCCGCGCAGGACACTGGTAACTTCAGAAAAAACCCGGTATTCAACAAAATTTTGGGCAGGTAAAAAATGGACGAATGCCATTAAAGTAAGAACGGTCAGTTTAGTTTTCATCGGAAAAATTTTCACCCAATGTAATCAACAATTTTTAATCCGGCTGGGTGACTTTTGTAAGGTAATTTACCATTCCATTTTAAAAAAGGAATTTCTCCGACCATACCCTTCTTAACCTTACAAAAGAATGATACAGCACGGAGAATTCCATTAGGGGTTTCAACTATTAAAATTCGTAACCTACCAGGAGATTCACTTGAAATACCGGTAGTAACTTGGCGAAATCGTTATTGTCAAAGACTCCGTGTTCGTAAATTCCATTTATTCCCTCAAACAATTCAATTTGATAACCAACTGCCTCTCTTGTAAGAACACGCTCTTTCAACACCTCTCCATACATAATACCTGCTGCCAATTGACAGCCCAGAAATAGTTTTTTCTTTGGCAAGAAATTCACCTGAACAAAACCCATTGGGGTTACTTTTTGAATTTCGCGTTGTACACGTAAGGTTTCGTTATCAAAGGAGAAAAGTGGAAATGTTCTTTCCAATGATTCTACATGGAGCTTTGTATATTTCAAATAAAGTCCTGATTGCAGTATTCCAGGTCTTGTTTGGTTCAATACATCGTAACTGTACTTGAAATGGCTGCCCCAGGACACCTCATCGGTAATAATATCCCGATTAACATGTCGGTTAATGAGGATTTGGTCGAAACCGACCCCGAAATAATGCCGCCTGTTTCGAAATTCCACTGAGATATTGGAACCGCTGTTACCACGTAAAAAACTGGTCACCTCCGAATAAACTCGGAAAGATTGGTCTTTTTGACTAAATGAAATGTTGGAAAGGAAGATCCCGATAAGGATCATCAAAAGATGTTTCGTTTTCATGTTGTAGCTTTTTTGTAATAAAATAACAAGACAAATATAAAACACTTTGCCTGATATTTCCAAATCCTGGTTTATCCGGGATTATTCTTTAGCTCCATTTTCATAAAATGGAATATGCTTGCCGGTAGCAGTTTCAATAACTTCACCGACGAGTGGGTCGTTGGTATATACGATACCACAAGGTCCGGTAGTGTAGGAAAAATTGACATGTGGTTTGAAAATAATGGTCTCTTCTCCTTCGCCGGCTTCAATCGGCAATTCGCATAGGACCAGATGCCCAAACATTTTGCCAACATAAAATACATTTTGGCCGCTTAGTTCAACATCAGAGAAAGCCAGTCCCAAATCAACCCAATCGGCCGCTTCTTTTAATTGCTCCTGGCACAATGGGTGTTTCAAATACTGTTGCGGCATCAATTGCGAAGCATCAGCTTTGTGCCAAAAATCAATATTCCTGTTTCTATCATCCATATCAAGGATGATACCCTCTTCCTTCAAAAATCCATTGGCATCCAAGGCACCGGTTCCGTACAATTTGAAAGTGCCGTCAGCATCCATGCTTAAAAATTGAGCACTTTCCGGCAAAAAGAAAAAAGACGCTGCGAAGGAAGTCCCCTCGGGCCACTTGATATCGTCTTTATGTAACCTGGTAGTTTGGGTTTGCACCTCCGTAGTATCCTGAGCAATAGACTCCAGATTTTCCTTTTTACAGGCACTTACAACGAGGGTAAAAAATAGAATAAAAAGGAAGGTAGTTTTCGTAAGCTGTTTCATATTGTAGCGTTTTAATTCACACAATTTAACAACAAAACCCCATCTATTTGTACACCAACTCAATTCTTAACATTTCCCTGATAAGAATTTTTCACCACCTTTGCGCCTAAAGTAACCCAATGGACCTCATCACCTTCATCGACTACTCCGGAACCTTTGTTTTTGCCATCAGTGGTATCCTGGCTGGTGTCGACCGGAAGTTCGATTTGTTTGGGGTTTTCATACTTGGATTTGTTACTGCAGTGGGTGGCGGTACATTAAGAGATTTGCTCATTGGCAGTACTCCGGTTGCCTGGATGAAAAATGAGATCTACGTCTACCTGATCGCTGCAGCTGTGCCCATTGTGTATCTATTCAGTGGCACCATCATGAAGATGAAAAAGGGACTTTTCTTGTTCGATACCATCGGTATTGGTTTGTTCACCATCCTTGGCCTGCAAAAAACACTGGAGATGGGCCTTTCTCCCACTATTGCCGTGATGATGGGTGTAGTTTCCGCCACTTTTGGTGGTGTGACCAGAGACGTCCTTTCCAACCATTCGCCTTTGATTTTCAGCAAAGAAATCTACGCCTTCGCCTGCCTGGCAGGTGCTATCCTTTTCCTAATAGCCGACAACTTTTTACCGGAAGAAGTGGCGATGATTATCTCCATTTCCGCTGTTATCCTCATCCGCATTCTGGCTATCAAAAGAGGCTGGAGTTTGGGCTTTCGGTTGAGGGGAGCTTAGGGCGGGATGCGGTGCGGGGGATGCGAGGTGCGGGGTGCGTGGAGCGTGTTTTGGGAATATGGATCTTTGGTGTAGTGGCTTGGATTTAGTGAATATCGTTTGTAAAATTAATGGGTTTGCATTTAAATCATTAGGATACCATCATTAAAGTTGGACTGATGCCGGGAAGCAACTAACCGTCAGCCGTCCCCTTGAGGGGTGATGTCAAAAAGTTAAGCTATGAATTGGTTTTATTTCCTGTCTAAGGCGGGTCTCCAGAAAGGGACCCGCTGGTGAAAACCCCTAGATGTTTCCGGTATAACCCATTGGATATTAAACAGATGATATTCCTTTCAATCCTGGTTTTCTGTTTCACGCGAAGAACCAGGTAATGTGCCATTAGCCATGATATAGCGACCTTTAGAGAATTGTAAAACATGGGAGGCTTTTATAGACCCTTAGCGTATGTGGACCAATTCTTTATCCAAGTCCGTCGCGACGATTGGTCGCCAGGTATGTGAGTCATGATTTGATGGCTCTTGGCTTTTGGCCAGAGACCTCGTGTATATGTTTTTCACTCTTCACTCCTGGTAATCGCCTCCCACAAACTCATATTGCTATGAGCTCACATGGTAAAAGTAAGACTATTATCCACAAATCGGATTGGGATGGTAT
>JAGQWW010000291.1 GCA_020436955.1 Saprospiraceae bacterium
CAATATCCACCCCCAAAATCACCTGCCTGAATCCGCCGGGGAAAATGCCGGAGGTGGCTCTGTTGAGTCTGGAAGCGCGGTAGATGTTGTTGGTGATGTTTTTACCATTAACAAAAAGGCGGCAGTTGGTTTTTTTGCCTAGCACAAAGTTGTAATTGGCGAAAGCATCCAGGGTGAAAAAGGCTGGAAGTTTTCCTATAGCTCCGTCTGATGATTCAGCATCAAAATTGTGGAATTCTGTGTATTGATCACCTACGTAATGGCTACTTACCCCAAGCGACAATTTTTTAAAGTCGTAATTTATACTCGTGCTCAGATTAATAGCCGGGGTGTAGGGTGCTTTTGCATTGTTGACTCCATCTTTTCCAAAGTGGATGACACTCTTGGTGATGTTGTCAAAATCTGCTGCTGTGATTTGAGTTTCGGTAAGCAGCGTCTCTCCGCCCAGTCCATCACTTACGTAGATTTCAAAAGCATCGCGATTGTCGTTTACCTTTTGGATAAATTCGGTGCGGGTTGCTTCATTATGTACAACCTGTGAAAACAAATCATTATCCACCAATTTGCCTTTCAAGACTTTTGAATGTAGCCAGGTGACATTTAGATTCCAGGTCAATTTTTGGTGTTGTTTTTTGAATAGGGTAGTTGCCAGTGCCGCTTCAATCCCTTCTACATTAATTTCTCCTAATTCTGCAAAAACCTCATTTCTGCCTCCTGCATAAAAATTACGACTATGGTTGTTGAAATAGGTCAACTGGCCACTTAGTTTATCCTTAAGGAGCATACCTCTCCAGCCAATTTCCTTGTTCCAACTTAATTCAGGAGCTATATTGATGTCTTGACCGTCCAAAGGGTTGGTCACGATACCATCTCTTTCTACCAGGAAGCCAAAAACCTTTGAAGGCGCAATCATCCCCTCATAAATACTGGCGTATAGTTGTCCTTTTGGTAAATCATAATCTATCGTCACACCCGGCAAAAACTGCGTGTAAATATTGGGTTCCCGGCCCTGGTCGGTACCGGTTAAATTTGGATTGGCTGCTGCTGCAACCAAATCCTGGCGATACATATTTACATATTCCAGCCTGGCAATAGGTGTTATGCTCCATTTGTCATAGGAAAACTCCTGGCGGATGTATCCATTAATAGAGTACAACCGATACCAAAGGTCTTTGGTGGTGGTGCCATATCGAGCCCATCGCGATTCAGGAGATTCTAAAAAGCGGTCCTTAAACGTCTCTCTGTGAAGGTTGATGTTGGCTTCAAAATGCTGGGATTTGCCAAATGCTTTCCAATCCAATCCAAAAGTCTCTTTAAATCCAGCAACGGTATAGGTCCAACGACTATCGGTAGTACTTTCCAGGCCATTTAACACTCGACCTACAATCACATAATCCTCATCGTCAAAGGAAGCGTTGTCCAAATAGCGATATCTGTCATTATAAATTTCCTCTCCGACATAATCTCTTACAGATGAAGCCTGCACTTTTGCAGTAACCTGCCTCCACCAATCCCTTTCAAAATCAGAAGCATAGATTTTGCTGGTAAAACTCATATTGGGAGTTGGCAGCCATTTGTGTATAATGTCCATGCCATACCTACGCATGGTAAACTGGTCAGCATCCAACGGATTTTGAGTTGGGTCGGTATCGAAGGTAAATGGGGTTTGAGAACTCAGGGAAGCCTGATTGTCTTCAAATTGTGCACTTACTTTGAAATACAAGGATTGATTTTCCGATAGGCGGCTAAAAATCTTTGCGTTCAGATTTAAGACTTCAACAGAAGAATTATCCGTAAAGCCATCGAAGTTTTTGTACACACCTTCGACCAGGGCACCAAGGTTGTTCCAGGTTCCTCCGTACGATAATAAGCCGGTAGAATAATTACGTTGGCCTCCTACCAATTTAACTCTCAGTTCAGGTGTTTGTGGAGGTAAGGCAGTGATGTAATTGATGGCGCCATACATGTTATTGGGACCATATTTCAGCAAATCAGCACCTTTATACACTTCAATAGAAGTAATCCTGTCACTTACCGGATTGTAATAAGCACCGGGAGCGATGTAAGGTGCCGGTGCAGACGGACTACCATCTTCCAGCATCAGTACTTTTTTGGAGCGACGCCCCCAGGATCCACGTATGCTAATGTTAGGACGATTAGAAAGTCCCATGTCGCCGACGATATTTACCCCCGGAATGGTTCTCAGGACTTCTTCAGTGTTGAGTGGATTGATATTTTTTAAGGAAACAGGATTGATTCTAAAATTGCTCCCTTTGAAGGTCCTCTTAAAATTGTCGGGAGATGCACTTACGATGACTTCATCGAGCGTTGTACTGGATCGGCGTAACACCAATGTACCCAGGTCATTTACGCCTTTATCAAGGGGTATTTTTTTCTCATTATATCCCAGGTATTTAAGTACGAGAGCTTCTACATCAGCATTAATAGGCAATACAAAAAATCCATTCTCATCAGTAACCGTCCCCGCAGCATTATCATCTGTCAATACCTGAGCACCGATGAGCGGCTGTTGGTCCAGACCATCTATGATTTTTCCACTAATTTCTCTTTGACTAAAGACAAGGAATGGTAGTAGGATAGCAAATCCAAATGTGAGGAATTTTCTACAAGACATGGGTAGATTGGTTTTATTCGGGTTCAAAACTGGTTTCTAGCTGCAAGGTAGCCAGCCACGTCTGTTTTCTACCCTAATATGTTGATTTTGTTTCAAATGAAGTGTTAATGGGAGTTTTTCGGTGACCGGTAGGGAACTCAGCACAGATGGGAGATCGGGGATAGGGGATGGATGATGGAAGATGAAAGATAGAAGATGGAGGATGGAAAAATGTCAGGTTAAGAATGACGAAATACGAGTGACGAATTTTCGAAATGCGAACATCGAAAAGCGAAAACCCCACCAATGGCCGCCACCTTGAGGGGGTTGGAGGGTGATAAATTCCAAACCTTTCAAAATAATCACCCCCTAACCCCCTCAATGAGGAGGCTTATAGTTGCCGAAAGCCGAAAGCCAAAAGCCCCCAAAGACCAAAGCCCAAAGACCAAAGACGAGATAAGTCTTGGCATCATTTATGATAAATAATCCTAATATGTAAATTGACCGCCAATGAACCGATTGTATTGTTTGATTATTCTCCTTTCTCCTTTGTTTGGGCACGCCCAAGGAGGGTTTTCAGGAGGTGTTTATTTCCTTGGGGAGTATAGTCTTGATAAATTTGAAACTGAGGGGATGAATAGTTTTGTCTCCACTTTCAATGACTTTTGGGGCAATAAATTATCCCAACCTTATGAAGAATTTACCGGCAGTGAGTTTTCTCATGGAAACTTTGGTATGGGTTTTAGGGTGATTTCCTCCGGACATGTAGGATTTAGCGCGGGTACTGCTTTTTTATATGGTCGAAAAACTTTTACCCACTCGGCTACCTGGAACAACGGGGTAGTGAACGACCTGGATTTTTATGCAAGGGATTTGCAATGGAGCATCAACCTGGGTATCCATATAGAGAACCTGCTTTTTTTGGAAGCTTATGCCGATGCCAATATTCGTAAACTGGAAATGGGGCATTATACCGTTTATCAGGACGGTTCACGGAGCCTTTCTTCGGAGTATAAACTAAATGGGTTGTACACGGGAACGGTTTCTTCTATGGATGTAGGGTTCCAGGCAGGCTTGCGATTGTATAACTACTTTATGATTTTCTGTAAGCCGACCTGGCCGATGAAAAATTTCCCTCCAGGTAAGGATCTCATAGGCCTGGACGATTATACAACTGTCAATTATCCACCGTCTGAGTTTCCTTCTGATTACCGTTTATATGCTACTGATCCTGTTAGTTTTGTCGAACAGGATAAAGGAGTGAAAACTGACCAATTTGAAGGATTTAGATTGGCTTTTGGTATAGAAATAATATTCGGAGCAAGACCTAAAGATGAATAAAATGAAAATGAAGCAATATATTTTTGGATTAGCTATTCTTGCTGCTTTTGCAGGCTGTCAACCCGATGAATTTGATTATCCGGATGATTTGAAAGGGGAGTGGCGTATTGTCCGATCTGAAAGAATGGGCATTTTACCTGATGGCACCATAGACAAGTTTGAAGACCTCGACAATGCAGGTACCCTCAATATTTTTGAAGCAACTCCTTCCGCAGAAAGCTTCAAAGAATTTATGATGATCTGTACCAGTTACCAGGGTACCCGTGTTAATTTGCATAGTGATTTATACACCGATGAAGACA
>JAGQWW010000292.1 GCA_020436955.1 Saprospiraceae bacterium
CTCTTTGTAGTGTCTTTAATTCTATCTGCAAGAAATAACAAAAAGGCTGTTACAATCAAGGCACCTCCTACCAACAACAAGTTGCGATCAAACATCGCCTCGATTTGCTCATCAAATAATACCCCAACAGCAGCCGCGGGAATCATGGATAAAACAATCTTAGCTGAAAATTGGAACGATTCGTTGTTTTTAAACTGGAAAAGACCTGAAAATATCTCTGCAATATCTTTTCTAAATACAACAACGGTTGATAAGGCGGTGGCAAAGTGAAGGACTACCGTCATTAAGAGACTTTGTTCGCCGACCGATTGATCGTCTACCAAAACCTTAACGATTTCAAGGTGACCAGAACTGGAAACCGGCAAAAACTCAGTCAGACCCTGGACGATACCCAGGATAATGGCCTGTAATATTTCCGACATGAATTATGACTTTCTGAAAATGGCGTAAATTTCTACACCCAGACCAGCAAGAATAACGATAGGAGCAATAACTGTTCTTCTGGTACTGTAAATGATATTTTCATCCCAAACATCAGGACTTGGCATACTGCCACCTGCCATAAGAAACATCCCCAATACAATCAGCAAGGCACCAATACCCATCCAGATGTAATTGTTTTTCTTAAAAATCAAAACATGCTCATCCATAAGGTTATGGCTTGAACCGGATTTGGTTTTACTTACAGTTGGTTTGGGATTTTCAGTTGCAGTAGATACTACCACTCTTTTCTTCCCACTATTTGATTTACTCATTATAAAAAGGTTGTTTCATTCAATTAAGGTCGCAAAGGTATTTGAAAAGATGTAATTTAAATACGCTTTGGTGTATAAAGTCTAATACAAATCGTCCACACGCATTTTTAAATACTTATTAACCACAAACCAGGTGCTTGAAACTGAAATAATAATCCCTAAAAGCACCAATCCTCCTAACATAGCTCCTAGCATATTGAAATCCAGGATATACTGTAATTCCGGAAATTCCCTTTCTGCCATGAAATGAAGTCCCAGTAAAATAATTACAGCGACTAATCCGGCTATCAAACCGTGCAACAAACTTCTGATAAGAAAGGGTTTGCTTATAAAGGACCATGAAGCCCCTACCAATTCCATATTCTTAATCAGGAATCTATTGGCGTATAATGCCAGTCGTATGGTATTATGTATCAGAAATAAGGTGACAAATAACAGAATGGCACCGATAGCAAATGAAAACCACCCTACTCTTTTCAGATTGTTGGCAATCATATCAGCCATTCCTTCCTGGTAATAGGCATCTCTTACCACCTCCTGTTCCTTCAGCTCACTGATGATAATATCCATCTCCCCTTGTTTTTGATAACCCGCTTTCACATTAAAAGTGAAAACATCAAATAAGGGGTTAGGCATATCCAATTTCAAAAATTCTTCCCCAAACTCTTTTCGCATCATTTCGGCCCCTTCTTCCTTACTAATCAGGGACAAAGTGCCGGATTTTACGTAAGGCTTATCATTTAGTTGGGTTTGAAAGGCAGAAATCTCCTCGTCGGTTTTATCATTTTGCACTTCTACAATCACCTCCACCTTTTCCTTAAACCAGTGAAACAGACCGTTTGCATGCATCATCAACAAACCAAAAAGCCCCAACATCACCAATACCAGCGTAATACCCATTATGCTATAAAAATAATTGGGTCTGGTACCAGGTCGGCTTTTTTTCTGCTTGGGAGACATAATTCTTACTTATACCCGTAAATGTAATAAAAAGCAGAACAAGATGTGGAGTACATGAATTTAGAATACATGAGTTAAGAATTTTGGGGATTGGTTTTGTTGAATGGAGTTGGGGCGTGACTCTAGTTGCTAGTTGCTGGATTCTGGTTGTTGGATTTTTGAGGTCGGAGACCTCTTGAATATGTAGGTACAATTCGGAGTATTGTACCAGCGGGTTTTTAGAGAATTGTACCAGCGGCGATGATATCCAATCTGTCTTGAGAATTGTATCATCGAGGCTGGTCTTCATCCTTCATCCTCCATCCTTCATCCCCAATCCCCGATCTGCGATTCCCCATCCCACACCATATTCCCTTTTTTACTACTTTTGCTTCATCACATCGTTCACCAAATTAATCGTTTGTGTCTTTCGACATTGGATTTTTGCCGGTAAGTATCTGGGACGTGCTCGACATACTGATTGTCGGGTTCCTTTTTTATCAGATATACCGATTGCTGAAAGGAAGTATCGCCTTCAATATTTTTGTTGGTGTTATCATCCTGTACGTGGTTTGGATGATTGTCGATGCCCTGAAAATGGATATGTTGAAAATGCTTTTGGGGCAGTTTGTATCGGTCGGTGTCCTTATCCTCATAATTATTTTTCAACCAGAGGTTCGGCGATTCCTGCTTTTCCTTGGTAATACTACGCTGCGAAGGCGATTCAATTTTTTTGAAAAATTCTTTACCAAGGGTTATTCTGAAGCGGAGCAAACCAAACGCAATAACCAAATGCGTCAGATAAACGGTGCTTTGCAAAGATTTTCAAAAACTAAAACCGGTGCCTTGATCGTATTTGCTAAAGATTCCAACCTGGAAGGGATTGTTTCGGGAGGAGTGTCCCTCGAAGCAAACATCAGCCAATCTTTACTCGAAAGTATTTTTAATAAAGAAAGCCCTTTGCATGACGGTGCTGTGATTATTTCAAAAGAAAAAATTCAACGGGCCAGCTGTGTGTTACCGGTCTCCGAAAATACTGAATTGCCCAAGTGGATTGGACTTCGACACCGTGCAGGAGTGGGTATTACGGAAAAAGCCCAGGTATCCTGTTTTATCGTCTCAGAAGAAACCGGCAATATCTCCCTGGCAAAAGAAGGGAATCTTCAAACTGCCAAGGATTTTTCGGAAGTAGAAGCGTGGATGAAAAAGGAATATATCACAGGATAATTTTTTTTAAAAAAAGCTAATTCCAAATAGGGGTACTCATACCTTCGAGTCATCTACCCTAAAAAACCATCTCATTTTATATGGCAAAAACGCTACCACCTGAGATTTCAATGTTGATTGCGGCTTATCTGGCGGGGGAAATTACCCCTGTGCAGGAACAAGCGCTCATTGTCTGGCGTGGTGCATCTCCTGCTAATGAAGCTGCCTTCCGTGAAATGGAAATGGTGTGGGAACTTGAAATGCCCCAAGAAGAATTGCAGGATTGGGATACCGGTAACGAATGGGAGGCTTTCTTGCAGCAAACAAAAGTAACTGCACCCGAAGGCAAGGTGGTAAAAATGACACCGAAAAGAAACTGGTGGACCCTGGGCATTGCAGCCTCGATTGTATTGGTTATCGCTTTTTTCTTATGGCCTTCTTCTCAAGTCAAGATGGTTGAAATCGCTTCCCTTCAAAATGAACAAAAGGAAGTTACCCTGCCGGATGGTTCCACGGTTTGGTTAAATGAAAATTCAAGTATTAGCTATCAGGAAGGTTTTGAAAAACGCGATATCACCCTTTCAGGAGAAGCATTTTTTGATGTAAAAAGAGATACCACGGCGCCGTTTTCCATTCATACCGGCGATGCGGTTACCACTGTTTTAGGTACCAGCTTCAACGTGAGGGCTTATCCTGCTGAAGAAAAAGTAGAAGTTACAGTTGCAACCGGAAAAGTATCGCTTGCAGAAGGCTCTAAACAAGTGCTTTTGGTTCCAGGCAATAAGGGCACTTTTGCAAAAGTGACCCAGTCGCTTTCTAAGGAAGAAAAGGACACTCAACATGCCATGGCTTGGAAGACCGGTGTCTTGGATTTCAAAAACGAAAGTCTGGAAGATATTACCCCGGTCCTGGAAAGACTTTATAACATGGAGGTTAAATTCGAAAACCCGGCTGTGGGAAAATGCAGGTTCAGCGGTGTCTTTGAAAATACGCAACCTTCTGAAATAATTGATGTCATTGTATATGCACTTTCACTTGAAGTGCATACATCGCCCGATACACCTAACCAGGTCATTTTATATGGACCCGGTTGCCAATAAACCCTGAAATCGCCCGATATGTCCCGTAGACTAATCGCTTTATGTTTAATGTTGTTGCCAGGTTTTGTAGGTCTTAAAGCCCAGGACCTGGCAGCTACGGGATTTTTTCAATACAAAGAGGTGCCATTGGGTACGGTGCTTTCTGACATTTCCCGCGATTTCCAACTTCGTTTTTCCTATAGTCCTGATGTCGTTTCTTTGAACCAAAAAATCAGCCTTGATCTTCGCAATGCTAGTTTGGAGCTTGCGATGGCTT
>JAGQWW010000293.1 GCA_020436955.1 Saprospiraceae bacterium
CTTTAAATGCGTTTTCTTTAAAAAGTCCCTGGCCTTTATATCCAAAGCCTGATTCAAATCCGTTTTTCCCTTCATCACTTTTAAAGGCAGAATAGATCAGTTTGAAACTGGCAAAATTAAAGGTAGCGCCGGGCTCATCTACCTTTATGACGCCGTAGGTTCTTGTCAAGGTAGTATCTCCTGCAATCACTCGATCTGTTCTTACATTATTTTCATTGGCTGTTCCAAGGGGCATATCTGCAACGCGGTTATTGTCAGCATCAGCATATCCCAAATTTTGTCTTTTGTAAAACCCTTCCGGTTCTACATATCCTCTGATTTTGCCTGTTTCCAGGTTGGCTATGGTATCACATTGCCAATACATATCAAATTCATCACAATCACCTATTGCACATTCCGGATTGTCCAGATTTGGTACAATTTCACTCCGGGTTCGCACCATGAATCTATCAATGATACCCACCGGAATACTATCTGCGCCTCTGTTGAAAAATGGGGTAGTGCAAACTCCGTTGACACAGGTGTAAGTTGAATTGGTACACGATGTGTTGAAATTTATCAAGGTAGGACTCATCAGGTCAATACAGGTATCCTGACATGCATATCCGATATTAAACTGTGTACTGGCTGAATCTGCATAAAAGGGCAATTCGAAAACGAGATCTACTTCTGTAATACCGTTGACAGGAGAAATATCTACTGAAAGAGGAGCTTTACCACCCAGGTTAAAAGGGCTGTTTTGCCAGATCATGCCACATGGCAATTCGAAATGAACCTTGAAATATCCCAGAGAGTCGGTTAAAAGGTCAGACTTTACTTTATAAAATAAGGGATAACTACCGCCTTCTCTTAAGGGAACTCCCAAAGCGAAGGTGACAGAATCTATCAAGATATTATCATAATTGGTAAGCATATTGGAGCCTCCAACACTTCTATTACTACCCGGCGGACAGGTATAATCATACTGTACGGTATATGCATATCTTGGAGCTGCTTCATCACAGGTTTCCTGACAAGCAAACAAATCAAAGTTAAGTTCAAGGGTTGCTCCCGGGGGCAGCGTTACCGGTATTTCCAATTGCAGGGTATCAGCATACTGTCCACTATAATTACAATCGGTAAAATCAAATCTGGTGAAGTTGGTAACATCAACTTGAACGGCACTACCGTTGAGCGTCGCATTAAAACTGTTGATATCAATTCCAAAGGAGGATTCTACCAATTTTAGCAAGTTGAGAACCAGGTTGCGAGTGGTATCGGTTCCTGTATTTTGAATGGTCAGTTTTTCTTTAAATGGTTCTTCCAAACAAAAGCCCTGGGGGAAAAGAGAGGTACTGTTGACGGTCAATTCAGGGAAATTTTGATTGGGAGTAATATTGACTCTTGCATTTAAAAAATCTGTGCCACAAGTCTGACCAAAACAACCCCATTCAACGGTGATGTCAGAATCTGAGATGGTTCGGGTACCACAATCACTAATAGTAATAACTTCCTCCAATTCATACACCTCATCGAGGTCCAGGTAGTCATCACCATTTCCAATGGTACGAAATTCGTCTGCGCCGATGGTGCCGGTATAAACATTCCCATTTTGTTGCCCATTGGCCAGGACAGTAGAAATGGAGAGTCCGCCATCGTGTTCGTCTCTAAACTGAATGGAAGATACACGCCCCAATCGGGTATTTTTAATAGCAATATTTCTAATCAGAACATCATACTGGGTACCGGAGAGATTTATCGGGCTTACTGATTCCAAAATTACCAGTGGTGTCTCGACACGATATGGATTGGTGGTGATGGTAGTGGAAGTTCCGTTGTAATTGAGTGAGATGATGTTGAGGAAAAGTACGCCTGAATTGATTTGGTCAATAGCATTACACAAAACTTTTGCTTCAAATCTTATGGTTATTTCCTTATTTTCATCCAACGAAGCAATGGTGAATTTTGGATTGGAAAAATTGATGTTGGGTGCTTCATTGGCATTTTGTACCGTCCCGGTAACATATTCGAGACCTTGAGGCAGGGTAATCAATAATTCCAGCTGAGTGGCAGCAACATTGTTGCTGGTAAGGGTTACTTCAAACAGACCGGTCTCACATACATTAATGGAGTTCGGATTTTTGTAATCGATAGAAACATCCTGTGCATTTACAAAAATAGTAGCCAGGAAAATAATAGTCAAAGGTAAAAGTAATCGCTTCATCATAGCCAAAGGGTATTGGTTAAAAAAGGTATCAGGTAAGTGAATTTAGTTTTCAAAAGGTTGCTTAGGGCAAGCAAACTTTTCTTAAAAATCGAAAATGTTAAGAAATATTAAAATTTATCGTGGCCTTTAAACTATTCATTTTTTAAATCATCAAAGCAATATCAATCATCTAAATAAATCTACCAGTATGAAAAAGTCAGGCATCTTTAACCCCCTTTTATTACTAAGTCTTTTTGTCGTTTCACTTTTTGGAATTTCTGCAACTTTACCATCAGATACCAGTCTGGATTTACCACCTCGCTGGGAATTGCTAGGCAGCAAAAAAGTAAATTTCGGTCTGGATCGCGATGAGATCCCTGTAACTATTGCAGAAGGTACCTTTACCGCATTAAAAATCAAAGTTCGTCGCTCAGGTATCAATATGCATCGTATGGTGGTGCATTATGGCAACGGTGGTACCCAGGAGATCGACATTCGAAAAAATATACCCCAGGGTGGAGAGACCCGCGTGATCGATATTAACGGTGGTGCCCGTGTGATTAAAAAAGTAGTGTTTTGGTATGATACCAAAAACATCAGAGCACGCAAAGGCGTGATTGAGCTTTGGGGAAGGAAGTAGAGGGTTGCGGTTTGCGGTACGCGGAGTGCGGAGTGCGGAGTGCGGTATGCGAGGTGCGGAATGCGTGATGCGTGTTGCGGTACGTGGGATCAAGGCTAAAAAAGTGCCTCCAGTCTAGCTTTATTGGCGGGGTTGGAGGCACTTTTTTATTTTCCTTAATCCTTAATCCTTTCCAGTGCCTGGCTCATTCCAAACCAAAGCGATAAACTGATCAAGTAGATGATGATACCAAACAGGGTGGTAATCATGGAAACTTTAAATCCTCCGTACAACATAGCAGGGGAGACATCTCCAATCCTTTCGATGGCTGAAAAGGCGCTATACAATCCAATCAATTGACCTAATATGCCTGTAACCAGCGCAAACAGACCTATAGATTTACCATAGGATAATTTTCGAAGCAAGTTTTCTTTTTCTTCGGGACCTGTTTTGGTCATTTTTAAAAAATGGTACAGTAGCCAACCTACACTCATGATCAATAGTAAGGAAAGGATGCTCATAAACAATGGCCCGCCGGAATAAAATAAGTCTTTCATCTCGATAAATTTTTGATGTTAAATATGGGGGCTAAGTTACCGGCAGCCGGGCCTTTACTCCAAGGTCGAATCCCGTTCTAAAGCGGTCGTTTATCGACAAAGTGAATTTGGAATTATATTTTTGGTCAATTTAGCGGCTCATCAAATATAAAAATTAAGGTGCGTTCAGAGAATTGGTTGACACATGTGATTTATTGGGGCATCGTCCTTTTGGTCCTTACTGTGATCTTTGGAAGGTCATGGGAAAATCCCCTGGCCGCATTTTTCTTTATTAGTATGTTGCTGCCGGTAGTGTTGGGGACTTCTTATTTTTTCAATTATTTCCTTATTCCTAGATTCTATTTTACAAAAAGGTATGGAAGGTTCGTTTTGTATTCATTTTATACGGTGGTGATTTCTCTGTACCTGGAGACCATTGTACTAATGTTTTCCTTTGTCTATTTGGCCAATTTTAGTTTCAGCAATCTGGCTCCCAATGCCGGCGATACTATCCTCCTGGCCGTCGTTTTGTTTTTATTGGTTTTCATTGGCTCTTTTATATTCCTGGCACCACGCATCAAGGTGCAGCAGGAACAATTAGAACATCTTTTAAAAGAAAAGGAAAAGTCAGCAAAGGGATTTCTGGAAGTCATGTCCAACCGAAAATTGACCCAGATACCCTACGATGACATCATTTACATTGAAAGCCTGGCAGATTATATTCAAATACATACCGAGGCAGAAACCATTGTCAGTAAAGAACGAATCAGTAAAATCGCTGAACGGCTACCCGATACCTTCTTGCGCATCCACCGTTCTTTTGTGGTCAATAAGGAAAAGATCAAGTCTTATTCATACAATGAAGTGGAACTACAGTCAGTACAGCTCAATATTGGTCGCAGTTA
>JAGQWW010000294.1 GCA_020436955.1 Saprospiraceae bacterium
GCTTTGAGCTTTTCACCTAAAGACGAGGATGGAAAATACCGCCTCCAAGGAACAAAATCAGGTAAAAACTTTGAAGGTAGAGGACAAAAACCGGATGGACAATGGGTGAGCTGGTCCGCAACCTATACCCAACCTGTTGAAAAAGAGGAAAAAAAGGATAAAAAAGAGGATGCATCAGAACCCGCCTGGGGAGACCTGGTTTATCCGTTCAGTCCTTATGGCAGAAAGGAACAGCCAAAAGCTGAAACGGTCCTTTTCAAAAATGCAACCGTTTGGACCAATGAAAAAGATGGTATTCTAACCAATACAGATGTACTCGTAAAGGATGGGAAAATTGCGGCAGTTGGTCAAAAACTACCAGCACCGGCCGGAGCAAAAATTGTGGAAGCCAAAGATATGCACCTTACATCCGGCATTATCGATGAACATACGCATATCGGTATTACTCGTGGAGTAAATGAAGGCACCCAGGCAAGCTCTGCTGAAGTGAGAATCGGAGATGTAGTAGATTCTGAAGATATCAATTTGTACCGTCAACTATCTGGAGGTGTAACAGCCGCACAACAACTGCACGGTTCTGCCAATCCAATCGGCGGACAGTCGTCTCTGATAAAATTCAGGTGGGGTATGCTGCCTGAGGATATGAAAATAAAAGGGGCCGATGGGTTTATCAAATTTGCATTAGGTGAGAACGTTAAGCAATCCAATTGGGGTGACAATCAAACTACACGGTTTCCTCAAACCCGAATGGGTGTGGAACAGGTTTATATGGACTATTTCACCCGAGCCAAAGAATATGGAGCCTTGAAAGCTTCAGGAAAACCTTATCGGAAAGATTTGGACCTGGAAGCGGTCTTGGAAATTTTAAACAAAGAAAGATTCATTACATGCCATAGTTATCGCCAAAGTGAGATCAACATGCTGATGAAGGTGGCTGAACATTTTGGTTTCAACGTCAATACTTTCACCCATATTCTGGAAGGGTACAAAGTAGCAGACATAATGGCCAAACATGGTGCGGGGGGCAGTACATTTTCTGACTGGTGGGCCTATAAATTTGAAGTTTGGGAAGCCATTCCATACAATGGTGCATTGATGCACGAACAAGGAGTCGTTGTGGCTTTCAATTCAGATGACGCAGAAATGGCCAGAAGGCTGAACCAGGAAGCTGCCAAGGCTGTCAAATATGGCGGAGTTTCAGAAGAAGAAGCCTGGAAATTTGTAACGCTTAATCCGGCCAAACTTTTACACCTGGATGACCGCATGGGAAGCATCAAGACCGGAAAAGATGCAGACCTGGTGCTTTGGTCAAACAATCCGCTTTCTATCGATGCAGTAGCCATGCAAACATGGATCGATGGCCGCAAATATTTTGACCGTGAAGAAGATAAAACGATGCGCGAAGAAATAGCCAAGGAAAGAAATCGTTTGATCCAAAAAATGTTGGAAGACAAAAAGAAAGGTGGCAAAACCCAACCTGCCATGGGACGCAAGAAGGAACATTATCATTGCGACACGATTGAAGAATGGTAGTATAGGTTGGGAGTATGAAGTATGAAGTATGAGGTTTGAGGTATGAGGTATGATTTATGAAGGATTCAGGCTTTGTTACAAATTCAATCACGCGTCACCCGTCACTCGTCACCGGTCATTCCCCTTGCGTCCTTCTGCACCTTTGCAAAACTTAGCGATTATGAGGAATACACTTTTTTTACTGGCAACCCTTTCCATCATACTAGTCAATTCAGGCTGTATGGGTAGTCGATTGACTCAACAATTGAAATGGCATAACAGTGAACTAAAAAGGGCTGCGGAAAGTAATATGGATCCAGGTAAAAAGCTGGATATTTTGTTGGAAAGTGTTGCAAAGATGATGGAGGAATCCATAGAACCGCTTTCTCCCAAAAAGAGTGTCAAATATGTACAGAAATATGTTCGTCAAAATGAAGGATACATAGCCATCATTTTAAAGGATGTAGGAAAGTGGCAAGATAAAATGTCTCCATTTCAAACTATACAATACGGTCTGAGCATTCAAAATAAGCCTTTCGTGCAGACCTTTGTACAAAGTCTTCCAAAGTATAAAAAGAAGTACAAGCAGTATGCGTTTGCTATTGGATTGGTGGACGACGTGACTGCCGTGCTCATTAAATTTGGCAACAAAGCATTAGGAATTTAACGTAATAACCCTCACAATCAACAATTTAAGCATAGGCATTTTTTGGCATAGATTTTTCTGTACATATGCTAAAAAATTTCCATGCGAACTTCAACTCCTCAGCTTTCAGTTTCGACTTTACTTGTTGTTTTCCTAATGATGGGAGGATGGCAAATGGCTTCTGCCCAGGATTTTGCGGTTATCAATGAACCAGGTTCAGAAATCATTGTAGAAAAACCGGAAGGTCCGGTAAAAAGAGAGAAACTTCCATCTGTCTATCGATTTCATAAGAAGTTGCCTGCTGTTTACAACGGGTATGCTATTGAAATTGCTACATCAGAATATCCAATGAGCAAGACAGAACCAATTTTCAAAAAATTTGGAAATGTGAAATACCACAAACTTCCTGAAGGTGGCTATTCCTACCTTATCACAACTGAATTTAAAAATAGAGAAGATGCCTTTTCCTTTTTTAAATCAATTGTAAAACCTAAGGTAGAAACAGCTCGCTTGTTACGATATGATTATGGTGTAAGACAAGAACCATAGTAAAAAATTACCCCTCAGCCTGGGCCAGAGAACTTGCTTCTTTGGCCCTTTTTTCGTTTTGGATTACCGTATTCAAAATCATAAATCCAATACTTCCCAGTATACACAGGCCTAATACGACGTACCACAAGGTCGACCAACCATATTGACTGCTAATCCATGCGCCCAAAGAAGGGGCCGCTATAAATGCCATACTGTAGGCCATCCCATACACTGCCATGTAACTTCCTCGGTTGCTTGAAGAGGACCTAGCCATGGTAAAAGCATTGGAAAATGGCATGGAAAATATTTCACCAATGGTAATCAATATGATGGCCAGGATAATGAAACCCATCCAACTTCCCATATTCAATACCAGGAATGTCGTCCCTATCAGGAAGGTACCAATGGCTGTCAACCTCAAAGCGTGAAATCTCTTTTCAAAAGAAAAAACAATTGGCATCTCAATTATTGCAATCAGAACCCCGTTAAAGCCCAACAAGTAACCAATTACGTCCTCCCCGAGGGCTAATCCTTCTTTGAAATACAAGGGAATCATGGAAAATAACTGAAAGAAGGCAATAGCTGAAATGGAAACCAAAACTACAAAAGCCAGAAATTTCCGGTCAGCATATACACTATCAACCAGGGCTCGTTCGTCAGACTCTTCCTTATTCTCTTTACCCTGTGTTTTCTTTGGTGACAAAACAAATGTCAACAAGATTGCTGCGCCTATACAAGTAAGACCATCTCCCCAAAACAACCATTCGTATCCAACATATTTTGCCAATATACCGGCGATAGCAGGACCAATTGCCCAACCTGTATTGATGGCCAGACGAATTAGCGTTACGGATCTGGTTCTGTTTTCCGGCTTGCTGTAGGCTGCTATGGCTGTCATACTAGCCGGACGGAAACCATCTGCTATGGTACTGGTCACAAAAATGGCCGCCATCCACATCCAATAACCATGGAAAAATTGCAGCAGAATAAAAACTACACCCGTAGCAAAAAGGGTGGAAAACATCACTTTGTAATACCCAATCTTATCGGTCAATTGTCCTCCAATAAAAGTTCCAACCACAGAACCCAGACCAAATGCAGACATCACTGCACCCGCCTGACCAATGGTAAAGTCCAATTCATCAGTAAGGAAAATAGTTAAAAATGGAATGACCATCGTACCACTCCGATTGATGAGGGTAACGAGCGCCAACATCCAAATCTCCTTTGACAATCCGGAAAAGGAATTGAGATATCGTTCAAAAACGTTTTGGTTTTTGGTGGACATGGTGTTCTCTTTTTGGGCGATTAAAGACAAAGAACAACCGAAGTTTATAAAAAGTGCCCGGGAAAGTGTGGATTTTTAAAAAATAAAAAGGAATCCCTATTCCATGCCTTAAAAATAGTGTTGTGGTGAATCCCCATTAGTATTCCAAGCCGGTTTTACATTGATTTTGTCACCTATTCATACAAGCGGAGTCTAGTTCTTAACCTGTTGACTTCTCTTTGAAGAGCTTCCTGTTTTTCCAGCAGATTAAAAACAACATCAATGGCC
>JAGQWW010000295.1 GCA_020436955.1 Saprospiraceae bacterium
AAAGCAGATCCAGTAGTTCTTCCAGATCTGCATCTTGTTCTATCAGCATTTTGCTCCAGATCGCCCTTGCTTTTGCGCTGGAGCCAGGCAATTCCCTCTGTAAAAACCTTGGATCAATTTTTTTCAACTTTTTTTACCTGTTTTTACCTTCTTAACGAAAGTCAATGAAATCGGAATTGCATCACCCCAACTTTGTGGTAACAAAACGGAAATAATCAAAAAGACATGATTTTTCCAATTTTTAAAAACCTAAAATCTGTTACCATGCAATTGTTTTCATTTTCCAACAACACTGTAAAATACGCACGTTTAACCGGTATCCTTTACCTGCTGATTTTCTTTTTCGGATTTTTTAGCGAAGGCTTCGTTCGAGGTACCCTGGTCAATTTTGATGATGCTGCCCAGACAGCTAATAATATACTGGAAAACCTGTTTTTGTTCCGCGCAGGGTTTACCGGTGACCTTTTGATGGTTATTTGTGATGTAGCAGTAGCGGTGGCTTTTTACATCCTATTGAAACCGGTTTCAAAGGGTTTGGCCATCGCTGCAGCCTTTTTTCGCCTCACTCAGGCCGCGGTTATTGCGTTGAATATGATACACCAGTTCCAAGCTATCTTATGGGTAGAAAGACTGGATAAGCCGATTGGTTTGGAACCAATTACTATTTATGAAATGGTCAATATGGCCATGGAAAGTCAAATGTACGGCTACCTTATCAGTGGAGTTTTCTTCGGAGTGAGCTGTATTATCCTGGGTTATCTTTTTACCAAATCCAATCTTTTTCCAACCTGGTTGGGCTATTTGCTGGGTCTTGGCGGTATCAGCTATCTTATCGATTGCTTCACCAATTTTATGTTCCCTTCCTGGGCAGACACTACTGAAATATTGGTCCTGGTTACCGCTGTGATTGCCGAACTGGCTGTGAGCATTTGGTTGTTGGCTTTTGTTGGCAAACGCACCTATTCCGCTAAAGCATAAATTTTCCATCGGCCGGTTTTCTTAACTATAGTTAATGGATAGTGGCTGCCCTTACCTGACCTTTGTAGTATCAAATCATTAAAAAGTAAAACACCTAAAATCATCATATAATGAAAAATAATAATATGAATGCAGTTGTCCATAAAACATATGGGGACCCATCAGTTTTAGTCCTGACTACTGTTGAAAAACCTACCCCGGGTAAGGGTGAGATCCTGGTTGCAATTAAAAACACTAGTGTAACAGCAGGAGACGTCCTTATCAGAAAAGGAAGTCCGATCGTGGTTCGTTTTATTAGCGGATTGTTTAAGCCTAGAAATCCTATTCTGGGCCATGAATATGCCGGTATTGTTGAGTCAACAGGCGCAGGCGTGCAAACTTTTCAAGCAGGCGATAGGGTATTTGGTTCAACAGGAACCAAGTCAGGTACTTATGCAGAATACATGGTGGTGAAGGAAGATGACATTATCGCCAAATTACCAGAAAATATTTCTTATGAGTCTGCAGGTACCATTCCTGTAGGAGCGCTTACCGCTTTATATTTTTTGCAAAAAGGTGGTATTTCAAAAGAGAAGAATGTTTTGATTCATGGGGCCTCAGGGTCTGTGGGAACTGCTGCTGTGCAGATTGCAAAAGCATACGGTGCTGCTGTTACAGCAGTTTGTAGTGGAGATAAAAAACCTTTTGTCCAGGCATTGGGGGCCGACAGAGTTATCGATAATAAGACTGAGGATTTTAGCAAATCAGCCGAAAGATTTGACCTGGTTTTTAATGTGGCGGGCCAGACCTCTTTTAAGGAATGCCAGGCCGTGATGAAACCAAAAGCGATGTATGTGGCCAGTAGCGCCCATAGTTCAGATTATGGAAAGATGTTTTTTGGAAAAAAAGCAGACAGGTCCAGGATCGTGGCTAATCTTATGAAAGAATCAAAAGAAAACCTGGAGGAAATCGCCCGAATGATTGCCGCAGGTAAATTGAAAGGTGTTGTAGACAAACTTTTTGCACTCAATGAATTGGCAGCGGCCCATCGCTATGTGGAGAAAGGGAAGAAGATTGGGAATGTCTCTATTATAGTGAATGCTTAAGGGTCAGGACTTTTCTCCGGCCATTTTATCTGCAATACGCTTTCGAATTCGGCTGAGGGATTCGGGTTTGATGCCAAGGTAACTGGCAAGGTGATATTGAGGAACACGCTGCAGGAGGTCAGGCCTCGTTTTTAAAAGATCCTGGTACCTTTCTTCCGGACTACTGGTAATAAATTTTGCCAATATCTCCTGTTGCTTTCCAAATTCATCTTCTACAGAAACACGGCATAAGGACTCGAATCCTTCTACTTTTTTGTAGAGTTCGATTTCTTTGTCATAATTTAAAACGGCAAGCACACAGTCTTCAACGCATTCAAGATAATGATTGGCCGGTGTTTTATTGATGTAGCTTTGAAGGGATGCTACTGATTGCTCTTCGGTGAAAAACTCAGTTGTTTTTTCCTCCCCATCTACCAGGTAATATTTCCTTACACATCCTTTGAGGTTGAAATAGCTGTTTTGGGAAATCTGGCCTTCTCGCAGTAGCACCGTCCCCTTTTCAAAATGCTTGATAGGAATGCCCGCCCTAAGTGCGTCGGCTTCTTCGGATTGTAAGGGCAAAAACCGCCCGATAAGTGCAGCAATATCATAGTCCATCCACTAAAAATAATCAAATATCCGGGAATTGCGCAACAGCAACCAGGTTGGTTTCCTTTTGACCGTCTGCTTTGGTAAAATCAATGATTTCAAAATGTAGTAAGGTCGCTTCCATTTTTCTAAGCAACTGCTTAAAATCCTCTTCGCGGTAATAAAACATCTGTACCTTATCTCCCTTTGAATTGGTTTGCCAACCATTGGTATCCGGATTCCCTTCTATGGTGCTGATGTAAATTAACCCTCCAGGTTTCAAGTTTGATTTTACATTTTTAAAAAAGTCTTCTAGACGGTCGGGTAGGAGGTAGGGAAGCAAAAATCCAAGGACTACACCGTCGAAGTACGTTTTCAAATTCGAAATTTCATAAGCATCTAAAACTTCAAAACGAGCTTTTGGAACTTGCTGCTTTGCGATTTCAATCATGGTAGGTGCACGATCAATTCCCGTAATATGAAGCTTAGGATGTTGCTTGTGAAGGTAAGCAGCAATATTGCCAGGTCCACATGCTATGTCAAGGATTTGGGCTTGTGGATCGGAGAGTTGTTGTAAATAAAAGTCCAGACCCTTGGCAAAGGGGGCCACTTCCATATAGTGCTCTGCGTACCAAGCAGCGTATTTTTCAAATATTTCGTGTGCTTCTGCCATTTTCTTTTAACCCGGTGGTCATTAATAAGGTTCCACACGGTGCACATTGTGAAAGGTAATATTGAATACCGGTTGAGGAGGATAAATGGTAGCTTCAAATATTACATTTTGGGTAGCATAGTCCAATTCAATGACTTTGCCGTAATTTTTTCCTCCGTAAACAACAGCACCCGGCGTAAATAAAATATGGTCATCATCGCCATAATAGTTTACTTTGGAAACGATGCGACTATAGGTTTCATCGCCTCTGTTTTTCCCATAGGACCATAATTGTTGAATTGTTTTATCATTTTCATTGATTCGAAATTCTACGGCCCGGCTATAATTTCCTATGCCGGAAAATCCAGTTGCTGTGTAGTTGCGATTATCTCCGTTGTCAAAAACCATAATAGTTCCCGAAGGAGTGAGGATGATGGAGTGCTGATACCAGGCCCATTCAAAATCCGAATGGTTTTGTTGGCCATTAATTACAGCTGGGTCTGTGATAGCATTACCACTTGCATCCAGTGGGTCCAACAAGTAAGCATTCTAATCCTGACCACGGCCATTAAGATCCCAGTCTTTGTGTGGCGCCAAAATCCATTTTACTTCATTATTTACATCCAGTTTTACCACGCCTTGTGTTCTACCGGAGACCAGAATGCAATCATCTGTAGGGCTGTATTCGAGGGCATTGGCGTGAAACCAGTCGACATTGAGGTCGGCTATGTCAGTTTCCCAGGCTTGTCTACCTTTTTCCAGTGATTCGTTCAAGTCCCAGGTGTTGATGATGTTTCCGCTGTTTCTATCAATTTCAATTACGACATCTTCAACCGTTGATTTGCTAAAGTCGTTTACCGTTACCAGGAAATTACCATTTGGCTTTTCTATCACATGATGATGAAATCCATATCCTCGTAACCTCCGGGTTT
>JAGQWW010000296.1 GCA_020436955.1 Saprospiraceae bacterium
AATCCTCGACAGGCTGAAGGAAAAGTATGGTAACAACTCTCAAATCATGCTACAGACCAATGGTGATTTGTTGACAGAGGAGAAACTGGATACCCTCATTGAAAAAGGAGTTACTCGTTTCGATATTGCTAGTATAGACCGATATCATAAAAATGCTGGTAGTCGCCTTGAAATTTTAGCTGCATTGTTTGAATCGAGAGGTGTAAATGGTGATGAACCGGATCCCTTGGTAAAAAAGGATAATTACCTGCACAGTTATCCATTGAGCTGGGGTTATTGGGGTGCCAACGAAGAGATGTGGTTGGGAGGAAACTGGGCCAGGGGACGCGCCATGGAAAAAAACATTTGGATGAAAAATCCGGACCATAATTTCTGCTCCATTCTTTCGGGTGCGATCGGCTTCCTTAATGGAGGAGACGACATTCCACAAGAAATTTCCATCCAATTGTGGCGCATTAATCCGTGTTGTCCCGGCACCAAGGATGCTATGGGTGATGCAAGGACCGAAAAGGTAGCAGATGTTTTAAATAGGGTATCTGAAATTCCGATTTTCCAAATGTTGGATAAAGGCGATCCTTATAAAATGGGTGAAAGCATCGGAGTAACCGAGGAACACGCAAGAGCCCGTTGTGGTGAATTGGAAAACGTATGCTTGTGGTGCGATGAATTTTTCACCAAGCACTTCGATATGAAAACCTTAATGCCCAAAACTCCCGTTGAAGCAAAATAGGCCTTATGCAAACCCTCATTTTTGTTTACAATGCCAATAGCGGCAAGTGGAACGGGTATATGGATATGATGCATAAAATCTTTTCTCCCAAAACCTATCCATGCCATTTGTGTGATATCACCTACGGGATTTTCACTATCCGTGAAAGTTGGCAATCCTTTATCGAAAAGTTGGAAGTTCCCCTCCGTTTTTTGCACAAGGACGAATGGGAAGCTGAGTTTGATTTAAAAGACGAATTGCCGGCCATTTTCAAACAAGATGAAAAGGGCGTGGAGGTATGGATCGATCGACCAACCATGGAGCAATTGGACCTGGAAGGTTTAAAAGCTTTAATTTTAAAAAAGCTGGAGGTTGAAAGCAAGCAATAGACCACTTAACCTGTTAAAACTGCCATTCCTACATAAACTACCTTTAATTCGCTGATTCCCACTGAATTTTAGCTATATTCCAAGCTGTACTACCGGAATTAGCCGGTATTGGTACACCTATTTTTTAACCACAAAAAATTCAAATTATGGCAATTATCAAGGTCATCGAAGTAATGGGTAACTCCAAAAAAGGTTGGGAAGATGCAGCAGATGGAATCGTAAAAGAAGCTTCCAAAACAGTAAAAAACATCAAATCGCTCTACATCAATGAGATGAGTGCAAGAGTAGAGAAAAATAAAATTGTTGAGTACCGGTTGAACGGAAAGATCAGCTTCGAGGTGAAGAGTTGAGTGGGATTTTAGGATTGATTTTTAAGGATTAGGGGATTAAGGATTTTTGGTGGCTTCGCCACTTTTGGATTTTTTCGATGGATGTTTTGACCATGATCCTTTTTGGGTTAATCCTTGATCCATTATCTCAAAAATTAAAAAAGGTTCTGATTGACTTTGAACAATCAGAACCTTTTTAATTTCGCCTCACGCCTCACGCCTCACGCCTCACGCCTCACGCCTCACGCATGCTCCTTCTCAAATTCCTGCATTACCCTTACCAGGGTCTCGATGCTTTCCATCTGCATGGCATTGTAAATAGAGGCACGGAAACCTCCTACTGAGCGGTGGCCTTTGATGCCACTTATGCCATTTTCCTGGCAAGCTTTAAGGAAAGGCTCTGTATATTCTTCTTTTGTTGGAAGGAAACAGGCGTTCATAAGGGAACGATCTTCTTTGGCCGCAGTCCCGGTAAAACAAGTGTTCCTATCCAATTCATCATATAGCATTTTGGCTTTTGCTTCATTATGTTGCTGGATGCCTTTCAGTCCTCCCTGACCTTTTAACCAACGTAAGGTTAGCATTAGGACATAGATAGGGAAAACCGGAGGAGTATTGAACATACTCTCTTTGTCTACATGGGTTTTGTAGTTAAGCATGGTAGGCATATCTCTGCCGGCTCTTTCTAACCAGTCTTTCTTTACAATTACCAGTGTTACACCAGCTGGACCGATATTTTTTTGAGCACCGGCGTAAATCATTACGTACTTGTTTACATCTATCGGGCGGCTAAACATATCAGAAGACATGTCGCAAATCATAGGAATATCCGTGTTAGGGAAATCTTTGATTTGCGTACCGTAAATGGTGTTGTTACTGGTCGTATGCAGGTAGGCTGCATCAGCAGGAATGTCAAATCCTTTAGGGATGTAAGAATAGTTTTTATCCTTTGAAGAAGCCACTACTTCAATCTCACCGAATTTTTTTGCTTCCTTAACTGCTTTCGAAGACCATGCGCCAGTATCGAGATAAGCAGCTTTTTCGCCATCTTTTAAAAAATTCATAGGAGCCATGAAGAACTGTGTACTGGCTCCGCCTGATAAGAATAACACTGCCCACTCATCTCCAAATCCTCCAATTTCGCGTACCAGTTGCTCTGCTTCTTCGGCTACTGCCACGAAATCTTTGCTTCTATGTGAAATTTCTAATATGGATAATCCGCTGTTGTTGAAGTTGACAGCTGCTTCGGCTGCCTGACGAAATACTTCTTGTGGAAGGATGGCCGGACCGGCACTAAAGTTATGTTTCATAAGGGTTGGAGCACTTTTTTATGTGTCAAAAAAATTGAATTTCCTTTCTACTTTTGCGCATCCAAAGATAAAAGAATATTCATGTAATGTTTGGTGATTTAAGTTGCTGAAGAACAATAAATTATATTTCTTAAAATGTGATTAAAATGTAATTATCTTTGGTGTTACTTTTTCTCCCTTTTGCATTATTTTGTGTGACTCCAAGAATCCAATTAAACCGTTAAGAACAGCCTGCCTAACGGTCTTTTTTTTCTTATCCTTGTTGAGCCCTGAACAGGATAGAGCTGATTTTCATGCTTTATCCCATCCAAATCAGACCGAATTAAATAATTACACCTCTGGTGTGACTGGATAAGTTTATCCGGTTACCCCATTTTTAATTAACCGGACTAAGTTTTTTATTGACATGAAGGATTTTTTACACCTCTTTTTACTGTTAGCTTTTATTGTTCCGTCAGGCTCTCTGCTGAGTCAGGTAGCCTGCCCTACGCCAACTACCGCTGCTGACAATGATACTCCTCCGGGTTGTACCATTTGTCAATTTCCAATGACAGGTAGTACGGTTGGATATTCAGCAGGTCCTTTAACAGATGGTAATTACGGTTGTGGTTTTTTGACCATTCAAAATGATCAGTACATCGTTTTTATCGCTAACTCACCATGTGTGTCTTTTACCATTGACGCATATGGCTGTACACCTGCTTCAGGTGGTTGGACAGGTTTGCAAGGTTTTATTTTTGACCTTGGTCTTTCCTTCACGTATGATTGTGAACAGGGATGTTCAACTTCAGGTGGTAATCCAAACCCGCCACCATTTACCATTAACACTTGTGGTTTAACACCAGGCCAGGGTTACTTCCTGGTAATTGATGGTTGTGCCGGAGCGCTTTGTGATTTTACTGTAACAGCAACAGGGACCCAAGGTGGGGACTTTGTTACCATGCAGCCTTCCGGTCCTTATTGTGAAAATGATAATAACATTTACAACCTAAACGTAAATCCACCCGGTGGAACGTTTACTGGTGCTGTTAATCCTGATGGCTCTTTCAATCCATCCGTTTTGGGCCCGGGAACTTATCCGGTCAATTATTCATATACCAATGCCTACGGATGTTTTGACGACGCCGATATCATAATTGAAGTGAATCCGGCACCAGTGGTTACCTTAAACCCGGCTGGTCCTTTATGTGAAAATGATCCTTCAATCACCCTAACATATTCACCTCCTGGAGGAACCTTTTCAGGCCCTGTAGGTCCGGGTGGTAATTTTGATCCATCTTCTGCAGGACCCGGAATTCATACAATAGATTACGAATACACTAACAGTGATGGTTGTACTGATATGGCTTCTATTGATATAGAAGTTTTTGCTGCTCCTGATGTATCTATAGATCCGATTCCTGATTTTTGTGAAGATGAACCTTCTTATAATGTAATTGCGTCCCCTGCTGGAGGAACCTGGTCGGGAACCGG
>JAGQWW010000297.1 GCA_020436955.1 Saprospiraceae bacterium
AGAGTCTTTTTAGCATTGGCGATGGTTTCATCCCATTGTACCCAGGCTTCCCTGTACAGGTTGTCAGTTCTGATGATGTCACGAGCGTCAACCCATTCCGTTTTGGAACCGGCTTTATTGAGATAAGCTGCCACAATTTTGGTTGAAACCAATTCCCCAACTGACACTATCTGATCGTACATAAAATCATAATTGTCATGGGGTTCTTCATCTAAGACCCATTCGATTTCTACGAAAGTGTCATTAATGGAATCAAAAATTGGATCACCTTCATCAAACAGTTCACTGCAAATCTTGTAGTGGGCATTTTTTACGTCAGTCAAGTATTCCTCTACCCTATTACTACCTTCAGCATGTGCTCTGACTACCTTTTCAAGGGCATCAGTTGTTTTACCCATAGCTGAAACCACAACGATAAGCGGTCCTGTCTTTTTTGAAGCGATGATGGCAGCAACATTTCTTACGCCTGCAGCATCTCTAACCGATGCACCACCAAATTTAAATACCTTAAGGTCTTTCATTAAAAAAGATGAAATTTTAGATATTATGCATTCCTATTGATACAATTCAAATCTTCAAAGGCAGTTTTCAACCTTTCTACAAAAGTCTCTTCACCTTTACGCAACCACACTCTTGGGTCATAATATTTTTTGTTAGGTGCATCTTCACCTTCAGGATTACCAATCTGCGTTTTTAGGTAATCTGCTTTATCATCGATATAGGTACGCACACCATCCAAATAGGCCCACTGCATATCCGTATCGATGTTCATTTTAATAGCACCGTACTCAATTGCCTCACGGATTTCTTCGCGGGTAGACCCTGAGCCACCATGGAAAACAAAATTGATTGGATTGTCCTTATCCAGGTTGAATTTTTCTTTCACAAATTCCTGGCTGTTTTTAAGGATAATTGGGCTAAGCTTTACATTTCCAGGTTTGTACACACCGTGTACATTTCCAAAAGCTGCGGCAATGGTAAACCTGTTGGATACAGCACTCAACTTCTCATAAGCAAAACTTACTTCCTCCGGCTGGGTGTATAATTTAGAAGAATCGATATCAGAATTGTCTACGCCATCTTCTTCACCACCGGTAACACCCAGTTCAATCTCAAGGGTCATGCCCATGGCATCCATACGTTTTAAATATTCAACGCAAGTCTCAATATTTTCTTCAATTGGTTCTTCAGAAAGATCCAACATATGAGAAGAAAATAAAGGAAATCCTCGGTCTTCATAAAATTTCTCAGCGGCGAACAACATACCGTCAACCCAGGGCAAAAGTTTTCTGGCACAATGGTCCGTATGCAACACCACTGTTACACCGTATGCTTTTGCCAGCGTATGCACGTGGATAGCACCACTTAAAGCACCCAACACAGCTGCCTGCTGACCATCGTTTGATAATCCTTTTCCTCCGTAAAAAGCGGCTCCTCCATTTGAAAATTGGATGATTACCGGTGAATTAACAGCACGAGCAGTTTCCATTACTGCATTGATAGAATTAGTGCCGATAACATTCACTGCCGGAATTGCAAAGTTGTTGTCATTTGCATAATTGAACAATTCAGTCACCTCATCGCCGTGCAAAACTCCGGTTCTAAATCTGGTAGCATTTTTTGAAGCCATAATTATTATTTCTATTTAAAAATTGTCGCGAGAAATGTGGTTTACAAGGTGCGAATATACCTGACGAAAATGTTTTTGTGGAATTAAAATCCTACAAAATCCCCCCTGTGGTAAAGATTTGCAAAAAGGAAAGCACCAAAACTTTCAAAATATCTCATTTTGCGGACCAAAAACATTAAACATTTAACTAATTCTTTCGTAAATGCGTAGGTTTGACCCAAAGTCGAAGAAATGTAAATAAGATGGATGTTAAAATTTTAAGTTCCATCATGCCAGATACAATTTCTCGTTTTCTTGGTCATATTGCTTTAATGTGGCAATTTTGCGCCTTTTTTAGAAAAAGCATGTAATCCGATATTGAATTTTTGACTAGCATCAACACTTGTTATTGAAATTATCCCATGTTGATAATGATGAATTGGAAAAATCTACCTGCTAAAGCCTTCTTGATTGTTTTGACTATTACCTCAAGCTTCTACGTTTTTGGAAATGGCTATGATATTGAAGACCCTTTTGGCCCCTCAGTTGTAATCAGAACGTTACCGGCAGATACTATCCCGCTACAGGACCGCTATGGAGATTTCATGAACGATCAAAATCGAAACCCTTTCGATTTACAAGATCCGGAATCCGTAAAAAAAGAAGTGGAATACGATCCTTCAACAGGATTGTATATGATCCAGGAAAGGATTGGAGAAGATTACTTCCGCAGTCCTACCTATATGACTTTTGAAGAGTATACTGAATGGCGGGCAAAAAAGCAGGAACAGGAATATTTTGATAGGCTATCAGGAGCCTCAGGACCAGACCGGGGTGGATTGGTAGACCCTATGTCTAAATTTGACCTCTCGGAAAGTCTGGCCGACCGACTTTTTGGAGGTACCAAAGTAGACATCCGACCGCAAGGTAGTATAGACCTGACTTTTGGATGGAACTATAGCCGAAGAGAGGACCCGGGACTTACCGTCAATCAGCAGACCATCAATAACTTCGACTTTTTGATGAATATCAACATGAGTGTCGAAGGGAAAATCGGAGAAAAATTAAGACTTAGCTTCAATTATAATAACAAACCTACTTTTGATTTCGACAATCAAATGAAATTGCAATATGATCCAACTGCATTTAGTGAGGATGATATCTTGCAAAATATCGAAGTCGGTAACGTATCACTCCCCCTAAGGAGCACTTTAATTCAAGGTGCTCAAAGTTTGTTTGGGGTTATGTTGGATACCAAGTGGGGACCATTACGATTAAAAACAATTGTAGCGCAGCAAAAATCAGACAGAAAACAAATTCAGGTACAAGGTGGAGCACAATACACCGAATTTGAAGTATTTGCTGATGAATACGAAGAAAACCGTCACTATTTCCTATCCCATTACAACAGAAATACATTTGAAGAATCGTTGGAGGACCTTCCAATTATCCGAAATGTATTTAGCCTTGAAAGGGTACAGGTTTATGTGACTGATGATAGAAATACCCAACCAGAAAGATTGGTGGACATCGTTGCGTTGGCGGACCTTGGAGAAGCTGAAAGAATTACCTCCAGTTCTGTAATTCCTTCTCAAATGCCACCGTTGGACTATCAGGGTAGACCACTTCCTGACAACAGCTCCAATAATTTATACGCTGAAGTTACAAGGGATACTTCTATCCGCCAGACCAACCGGGTGGTTTCTTATTTACAAGGAGCCTTAAACCTGCAGGCCGGGCGTGACTTTGAAAAAGTCCGTGCCATCATGCTTACTGAAGGCCGTGACTTTACAGTGAATAAGGAGCTTGGTTACGTTACGATCAATTATCCGGTGCAGCCGGACCACGTAGTTGGGGTTTCGTACCAGTATTCTTATAATGGTGAAATTTTTACAGTTGGGGAGATTTCAGGTAACGTACCACCAACCCAGGCTAGAGGCGATACCAATAACCCTCCTACCAATGCCAATGAAGCGACAACTTCACAGACGGTAGTTTTCACCAAGATGTTGAAATCAGCTACCCAGCGAGTTGACCTTCCTATGTGGGATTTGATGATGAAAAACGTGTATAACATCGGAGCCTACAACTTAAGCCAGGAAGACTTTATATTCAATGTGTACTACGACGAACCAGGTATCGGTGAAAAGCAATTTTTACCTACGACAACAGGAAGCAATTCAGAAATTCCATTGCTTCGCTTTTTCAACCTGGATCGATTAAACGATAATAACGACCCGCCTGCCAACGGTCAATTTGACTTTATTCCCGGTTTGACGGTTACCAGCAATGGTAGAATCATGATTCCTGTATTGGAGCCTTTTGGTTCCACGCTTTACAATAAAATTGTTGAATCGGAACCTGATAAGGCAGCTATCGCAGAACAGCTTTCTTTCCAGGTGTTGTATGACTCGACCGTGACCAGAGCAAGAGAATACCCGGACAAGAATCGATTTGTATTACGTGGTTCTTACAAAGGTGAATCCAACAACGTAATCCAGTTAAACACCTTTAATTTACCGCAAGGCTCAGAAACCGTAAGAGCCGGGTCCCAGACTTTGGAAAGAGGTTCGGATT
>JAGQWW010000298.1 GCA_020436955.1 Saprospiraceae bacterium
ACTTCTATTTTCTTTCTGTATCTTTACTTTTCTACTTAGAACAGTCAGTAAAGGGAAAGCGGAATGAGAAAAATAAGCAGTTTTATCATATTACTTCTCCTGCTATTGGGTACAGCTTGCCGGGAAGTGGATCAGGCTGAAGAGACCAGAGTGCCTCTGGAAAGTGATCCGGGAGAAGTTGAAAGTGTATTTATCGTAAACGTTGAAAACCTGCGTTTGCGGGATAAACCCGGTCAGGAAGGAAAAGTCCTAACTACCCTTCAAAAAGATACCCGTTTAGTGGATTTGGAAAAGGTGAGCGATTTTAATACAGAAGTGATATTACGTGGCATACCTTACGACGAGCCCTGGGTTTTGGTACAAACCCCGGACAGCCTCAAAGGATGGGTTTTTGCAGGAGGACTCAATTTTGACATGACCTATCCTTCAGAAATTAGCCTTCAATTGATGCACCAACGACTCGCTACTGTCTTTGGAAAAGAACTTGCCAATAGCATTAACCGATATCGTTTGCTTTTTCAAAATGCAAAGCGAAGCAGGGACTTTGCCACTGCCCTTCGAACCGGCACCTTGCTGAGAGACAGCCTTGTTGCGGTGTTGGAAAAGAAATTTGACTTAAGCAATTTTGAACTACCCCCCAACCTTGAATGGATGGAAGAGGGATTTCCTGGATACACCACCCAATTGGTCGCTGAAGGCACCCAATATTACCTTTTTCAAAACTATAAATCCATGCAGCCGAAGGTAATGGAAACCGAAGGCTCAGAAGACGATGAATTTCTTGAATTGTGTTTCCAGGTGTACCAAACTGATAGCATTGAAAACTTTTATCCTTCCTGGTTTATGCAAACATGGGACTATGGAGGACACAGCCTCCTGGGCAGAGGTATCCACAAAAGAATCCTGGAAGAGATAGAAGAAATTCTGGATAAAGCTGATTTATTTGAACCTGAGATTCTACAAATTAAAGCTAAACTGGTACAGGACATTTTAGAACCTGATAACACCTATTGGGAAAGCCAGGAGAAAATCACCAATGAATTAAAGGAAATTCTGGACGCTTCCTTCTCAATACTTTCAGAAGAAGAAAAAGATAGTCTTGCAGCCAGGCTTACGATGTTTGAAGCACCTTTTGACCACGGCATCAAACTAGATGTAAAAAGTGAAACCGGGAACTTTTAATCGGTTGTGATAACAAATTGGAAATTCTACCTTAGCCCCCATGAAAATCGCCGTTAATACAAGGTTCCTGATCAAGAGTCAGATGGAGGGTATGGGAAGGTTTTCCCTGGAAGTGCTAAAAAGGATGGTCACCAAACATCCGGAGCATGAATTTTACTTTCTTTTTGATCGTCCTTATGACGAAGATTTTGTTTTTGCCAAAAATGTCCACCCCATTGTAGTTGCTCCTCCTGCCAGGCATCCTGTCCTTTTTTATTTGTGGTTTGAATGGCGCGTACCTGCTGTTTTAAAAAAGATAAAAGCAGATGTTTTTGTGAGCATGGACAATTTTTGCAGCCTAAAGGCAAAAATTCCGACCCTGCTCATCATCCATGACCTGGCGTATTTACACTTCCCTGAACAAATACAAAAAAAGGACCTTTGGTTTTACCGGTATTACACACCAAAATATATCCAAAAAGCTGATCGAATAGTCACAGTTTCAGCCTTCACCAAGCAGGATTTACTGGAAAATTTTCCGGTCAATCCTGAAAAAGTAGACGTTGCCTGCAATGGATGCAGTACCAATTTCCGACCCTTAAATCCGGAGTCTGTTGACTATATCAGGAGAGAAGTTTCTAATGGGAAGCCTTATTTTATATACGTTGGCGCTATTCATCCCAGGAAAAACGTAGGCCGACTGATCATGGCATTCAATCGGTATAAAAAACAAACCGGAGCTTCGACCAAATTACTCATCATTGGCCGTAAGGCATGGATGACCAAAGAAGCACAAAAGGCATTTAAGGAATCAGCCTGGAAAAATGATATCCTGTTTAAAGGATTTGTGCCGCGGGAAAAACTACCCGTATATATAGGAGCTGCCCTTGCCATGGTGTATGTTTCTCTATTTGAAGGATTTGGTATTCCTATCCTCGAAGCTATGCATGCGGAAGTACCGGTAATTACTTCCAATGTTTCGTCAATGCCGGAAGTTGCCGGAGAAGCTGGATTGCTGGTAGACCCCTATGATGTAGAAAGTATCACCGAAGCCATGATACTAATTGAAGAAGATGTTGAATTGCGTCTGGAATTGGTAAAAAAAGGACGTCAACAGCGCCAGAATTTTACCTGGAATAAAGCCAGTGATATTGTATTCAACAACATTATGCAACTAAAAGGAAAGCGTTCCTAAATCTTGCAGATATGAAAATGTATATCCCGATTGAGGAACCCAAATGGAAAATCTGGCTGAGCTATCTGATGGAACTTCACATCACCAGCACGACAAGTGAATTGAACAAAAACCTGCACGTAAGTCTCAAAAATGGCCGCTATCAACTCTGTACAGATGATGCCATTTATTCCTATGGTGATTTGTACGACAATTTTTACAAGTCCTTCAAAAAGGTAAACTGGCAGCCTAAAGCAGGGAGTGAAGCGCTGATTTTAGGATTTGGACTGGCAAGTGTACCCTTGATAATGGAACTCCTCTACCCGCAAAAGTTTTATTTCACCGGCGTAGAAGCTGATGAGGCTGTGATGGAGTTAGCTTCTGAATTTGCCCTACCCTATCTGCGGTGCCCTGTTGAAATGCGGTATGCTGATGGGTATGCTTTTCTGATGCAAAATGAAGAAAAGTACGACTTCATCGCCATGGATATTTTTGTAAATGATACAGTACCTGAAGTTTTTGAAGGAGAGGATTTTTTACATGAGCTCAAAAACAGTTTAAATGACGGTGGGTTATTACTCTACAACAGGCTTGCCGCCACTCAGAAAGACAAACAAGCTTCCAGGGACTTTTTTGTAGGAAATTTTAAACCGGTTTTCCCGCAAGGGGAATTGATTGATGTTGGAGGCAATTACATGCTTATCAACGACAAAAAATTCCTTGAGAGAGATTGATTCACAACTCGGTCGCTAAGGAATTTCTTTTACCTTTGCAGCCATTATAATCAGAAATAACAGAACAGATGTTTACAATTAACATATACCTAAGATTTGCGCTGATTGCTTTGTTTTTGGGCGGTGGTATCGCCCTGATTTTTGCTTTTGGATTCTGGTACGCTTCCCTACCTATTTTGGTAGGTTTGGTACTATTGGTAGGATATTTTCTTTTTGGAACATTAGTGTCAGCAGGAAACCTGGCACAAATGAATGACCTTGATGGTGCTTCCAAAAGACTGAGCCTGACTTTTTTCCCGGGTCTTTTGTACTCTACGAATAAAGCCATGTATTACCTGATGAAAAGTTCCTTCGCGCTCCAGACAGGAAATAATGAGGAAGCTGAGAATATGCTTGAAAAAGCCAGCCAGGTAAAACTGAATACCGATAATGAAAAAGCGATGGTGGAATTTCAGTTCGCCGGTATTGCTGCCAAGCGTGGCAATATGAACAAGGCCAAAATCCACATGAAGCGCTTGAAAGAACTAAAGGTTACTGAACCAATGCTTAAGGAACAAATCAAGGAATTTGAAAAAGCATTGGGTAATGCCGGTCTTGCAAAAACTGCCGGTATGATGCGCAAACAAGGACAATCCATGCAACCGGGTGGAAAGCGTCGTCGTCCTAAAATGAGATAATTACTCGTATAAGGAAGCTCCGCAGTATTTGCAATGAGTGGCATCGTCATCGTGCCCTTCTCTACCACAATTCATACATGCCTGGGTATTGGTGCTGTTTTGTGAATGAACCATTTCTGCCGAGACAATTCCGGTGGGAACAGCAATTACCGCATAACCCAGTATCATCACCACAGCTGATAGGAATTGCCCTAATTCTGTAGATGGCGTTATATCTCCAAATCCAACCGTGGTCAAGGTCACGATAGCCCAATAAATGGATAGGGGAATACTTGAAAAGCCTGGATTTACACCTCCCTCAATCAGGTACATCAAAGAGCCAATGATAGTCACCATCAGGAGTACAAAAAACAGGAAGATGGTGATCTTGGCTCTACTCGCACGCAAGGCTTTCATAATGGTATCTCCTGCATTAATAAAATGCCACAATTT
>JAGQWW010000029.1 GCA_020436955.1 Saprospiraceae bacterium
AGCTTGAAATATTCCTCCGGGTTGCAAGATGCCAGGTCCGGACCAGTTTGCATTCCCATTGCCCGATCCACCTGTAACGGTGTATTGTAATTGAATAGGCATCACAGAAAAATCTAAGCAAATAGGGGGAACCGGTGCGACGTTTACCTGTAAGGTTGGACAATCCATCGCTGTGCAGGTTAATGTTGCAGACGATGCACCACAACTGGTGTTTCCAAATGCCTGAACTCTTACTGAAACTACTTCATTTGGGCTTAGACCGGTCAATTCAAATGTATTTGCTCCTTGTGTTCCGGATTGTCCAGTAAGAACGTTTACATCATACCCGGAAGCGCCTGGTACATCCAACCAGGAAAAGGTTACCGAATTATTTGTACTACTACATGAAAGTATCAAAGGATCCAGATAATCATCCACCATCAAAGTGTCTTTGAAAGGTAAGGAAGTACAACCGTCATCTTTTAAATAAACCGATATGTATTTGGTGCCGGGGTCATCCCAATGGATACTATTGGTAGATGGCGGATTATGCCCATTTGTAAATTGTCCGCCGTCCAGGTCCCAAACCATTGAATCGGCAGGAAAACTTGCTATATTCCAGGTATAGACCATCTCCAAGTCTTTGCAAAATTGTGGTGAAAGGGTTCGCACCATATCAGGATTCGCAATGGGCAAAAGGGTAAGGGTAGTATCAATCGGAGCGCTCCATCCACAACCATTTTTCGCTTGTACAGTCAGGTTATACAGTCCTCCACGACCGTTCCAAGGGAAAGAAAGCTGATGTGGAAAGCTGGTAACTAACGTATCATAGTCTTCAAAAAACCAAAATACTGAATCAGCATCATTCAATGGAAGGATGGAAAAAAAGCCGGTATCCAAAACACAGTTGGCAGTATGAATAGAGTCAAAAACAGGCCGGGAAGGAGGTGTCCTTACTTCCACATTTAAGGTATCTGCACCAATACAGGTTTGAAGACCATTTGAAGTTATATGTAAGACATACGATCCTACAGCATCTACAACCGGAAATAGCGAATTGGCTCCCGAAACAATATTTCCACCATTGAGCGTCTCCCAATAAAAAGTGGCTCCGGGTGGCAGCGAAATATTATTTGTGTTCAAGGTGAGTATTGAACCGGGAATACAATCAATTATTTGTACATGTTGGAAATTGAGTGGGCCTCCAATGACATTTAAATTAAGTTCGAGTAGGCTATCACAACCATTCACTGAGGCATTAGGAATGATTTCATGATAGGTTCCTGATTGACTAATGGTTTGTCCGTTGAAGGGAATCGATTCACCTATGCAAATACTGGTGTCAATATTCAATATACCATTGGGAATTTCCTCAAAGACATAAGTGACCACACTGTCACATCCGGTGGCAGTAATATACGTTATCGTATAAGCTCCAGTACCATTAATAAGGGTGCTGTCAATGTAAAATGGAAATTCAGATGCACATTTTTGTTCCAATGGTAAGACGACTGGAAATAAGGGCCTTGCAACAACAGGCAAACAAACTGGAACACCTGGAAAGCATCCATTACCAGGCTCAACACATACCAATCCTGCTCCTGCATTTGTAAATTGTAAGATTATGCTGGTGTTAGTCAGCCCAAGAATCTGAGAATTTGGAGGTATGGTCCAATCATAAAATGTAGCGTTATTAACCGGGTCTATATAAAAAGTATCTATGTCCCCAGGACAATAATAGTTTGTATTGGATGCGGACATGATAGGACCAGGCGGATCTGGAGAAACAATATTCATTCCTCCGGTTATGGTTAGGTTTACGTCACAAATATCGCCTGCGTATCCATCCACCATGATCCAGTATACTTCACCGGGGATTAATCCTTGCGCAGTAACATTTCCTGGAACATTATTTCCGTTTGATGAGAAACAAGTAGAAACAGGATTCAAATGCTGGTCATAAATCAATAATTGCACTCCTTGACCATTATTACAATTGGAAGCAAATATTGTCGCTGAAATATTTGATGAACCTGCTATGAAATTCATCCAGGAGTTATTTTCAATGGTTCCGCATGGGAAAGTAGGACCTGGTGTGCCGGGGCTATAGTACGCGGTGCTAAATATAATTACCGGACTACAAATCGTACATCCAGGTGGTTCATCTTCCGGCATACCGCACATGGTTTGCGAAAAAGAATTGTTAAGCAGGCCGAAAAGGGCGAGAAGGGTAATAAAAGATTTCATGTCAGAGGTTTTTGAAAAAGTTTGTTGAAACAGTAGTCTATAAAAAATGGTGTCAAATCTTTAAAGGAGAAATGGTAAATAACAGTATTACCATTTCCCTCTTTTAGGTATTATTCTTTTATAATGCTAAAGGTCTTTTCTGACGCTTCTGTGTGTACTCGGAAAAAGTACCTACCGCCAACCAGAGAAGAAATATTCATTTCTAAAGTATTAGAATGGCCAACCTTTTGAACCAGTAATCTTCCTAATACATCATATATCTCAACCGAAGTGATCATCTCACCTGATTGGATTTGTACCAACCCTGCAGTCGGATTAGGGAAAATGGAAATTCCTTTTTCAAACTTTGCCTTATGAATAGAGGCTTCTAAAACTGGCAATGATTTTTCTTCTGCATTTAGTTGCTCCCATTGTTGAGCAAGACTGACTTCCTGCAGTTCAATTTCCTTAGCATTTGGACAAAATGGAGGTGGTATCACTAGTATGAAAATATCCAATGAATCACTCCTGCCATCTGGTAATGTTATGGTAAGGGTGTAAATAGTTGACTGGTTGGGAGATGCAACCGGATCGGCACAATCTGTACAGCTCAGCCCGGTAGCAGGGCTCCACGAGAAATCTGCTCCACGATTTGGTCTGACGGAAAGTCTTTTTCCATCGCCTTTACAAATGATATGAATAGGTGAAACCCTGTAAATTCCTCCTCCTGCTACATAACAGTTTTCTGTAGCACATCCATTGTCATCTTCCACGGTCGCGCAATAAATGCCGGCAGCCAAATTGGGCCGGTCTTCAGTGGTCCCACCATCATTCCAAATGAAGGTGTAAGGGCCATTTCCCTGTACTTCCAAATCAATATTGCTTGTTCCTCCTAATCCGTAAAAGATCGGCTGCTGTATAGAATCTGTAACAATTGGAGCAGGAAGTATATCATAGGTAAGGCTTGATTGAAATACACAAGGACCTTCTTCATAGCTGAGCATCACAGTTTGCTGCCCGGATGCAAGCCCGCCGGGATCCAATATGCCTGTTGGACTAACCCCATTTCCTGACCAGGTTAAATTTCCATTATTGAAAGGAGAAATGGTCGCACTAAGCGTAATAAGATCATTGGAGCCTTCGCAAATAGGAGTGATGGGTGAGATGGAAATGTTTACTGGTGGACATCCTTGTGAAATGCACGTTAGTCTTGAGGAGGTAGAAGGACATAAGTTGTTTGAAATAGCAGTGACTTCTATTTCAACAGCTGTTTCAGGTAACAATCCGTTTATTGTAATGCTGTTTCCGGATTGTGTCCCAGTGATTCCGGCGGTTAAAACATTAACAACATAGCCACTAGCGCCTGTTACATTGTTCCAGGTGAATAAAATATCAGATGGAGAAGATGATTGACAGGTTATGACTGGTGCACTTAAGGCATCAAAAACCTGAATGGTACCGGTTGCCAAATTGCTGAGACAACCACCGTCCTGAATTTCAAGGGTGACAATTTTATTGCCGGCACTAATAAATTGTAATTCAAAAGGACCTGTTCCCGATCCTGAGATTATTTGTGCTCCACCAAAGTTCCAGTTAAATGTAGCCTGTGGACTGGCAATACCAGTAAAATCAACAATGACATTATCAAGCAAACACACTGCAGGGTTATATGAGAAATCTGCAATCGGGGCCATGACTAGTTCAATCGTCGCTGTTGTGTCATATGTGCACCCATTTTCTTCATATACCAGCAAAATTGTATGGCTGCCAGGACCCGCAAATGATGGAAAGAAAATACCGGAAGGATCAGTAATCCCCGGACCGGACCAGGTAGCAATTCCATTTCCTGTGCCACCGGTTGTCGTAAAGTTCAACTGAAGAGGGCCATTAAAATTATCCAGGCAAATTGTAGGAACTGGTTCAATTGATACAATTATCGGTGGGCAATTTTGAGCGATACAAACCGCAGTGTCCCGCGACGGTCCACAAGTACTATTTCCTTCAAATACCACCTCAATTGTAACTTCATCACCCGGATTGAGCCCTGTTACCTGGTAACTATTTCCCAAAAATAGCCCGGTTCGTCCACTGATCAAATTCACTTGTTGACCGGTCACACCAGGAGGCACCGACCAATCGAAGGTTACTTGATCTGTCTGAGCGCTACAAGTTATGATGGGAGTAGGTGCAGGAGGATCAACAAAAACTGTGTCTCTAAAAATGGCTGAAAAGCAAGACCCGTTTTGCAAAATCACGCTTGGATATTTTATCCCAGGGTTGGCCCAATGTATCGAAAAGTTATCACCGGGCAAATCAGTGACATTACCTCCCGGAACATTCCAAATCACCGTATCACTCCCCGAATACAATGGATTCCAGGAATACAATATGGTGTCAAAAAGGCATATGGTATCACCACTAAAATTGAAAAACTCAGGTCTGTTTAGAGGTAATATTTCGATGAGGGTATCGGTGACGGGTCCAAAACCACATTCGTTTTTTCCCTGAATGCGCAGCCAATATTTTCCTCCTTCTGCAGGCCAGGCATAATGGAAGCCTGTATCAATGGTAATTGCCAGTGTGTCTAAAGAGTCGAAATACCAAAATACTGTATCTGCATCAAGCAGAGGTTCAATAGAATAAAATCCTGTATCACCTCGACATAAAAAGTTGGTTGCAGTATCGATAATTGGTAGTCCGGGAGCTCCATTGCTGAAGACATCAACCGATGCTTGCTGTGAACAGGGTAAATTATTGATGGTAACTTCAACAGTTACGGTATAGGTTCCGGCCGCATCCACCACGGGCTGTGGAGAGTCACTACCGGAAAGGATATGACCTCCATTGGAAGCAACCCAATTATATTGGACACCGGAGTTTGGTAGATTATTGCCAACAGCATTTAGGGTGACAGTAGCATTGGGAGTACAGTCTAATTCGTCTGGATTCTCAATGGTAACCTGTGGGTCAACTACAGTTAAAGAAATATTTATGACTGAGTCACAGCCTGCATAGGTAGCGTTGTATAATACCTGTTGGTAATTTCCTGTCTCAAAATAATTTTGGTTATTAATATTGAGTGTATCACCAAGGCAAATGGTATTCAAAAGAAATTCAGCATTATTTGGATAGGCCAATAAGGTATAGGTTACCATGCTGTCACATCCATCAACTGAAGTCCAGGTATGGTTTAATATTGTAGGCTCATTGAAAACTAACCCATCTATTGTGATGGGGAAATGTTCCATACAATATACTTGGGGAGGTAAAATGGTTGGAGAAATAGATGGGAAACTTACAGGAAAGAATGAAGGTGTCCCTATAGCGCAAGGGGTACTTTCAGTGCAACTTATTATTCCGGCACCGGAAGTATTAAACCTAACTGTAATTTGAGAGCTACCTTGACCATTGACAATTCTGGCTCCGGGAGGTACGCTCCATTCGTAATACTTGTTCGATTGAGAACCGCTCAAAGAATAGATTCCCGTTTCTCCAACACAGCCAATTGAGGCCCCTTGAATATCAGGCGTTTGGCCTGCAGGTTGCAAGTCAATGCCGTCTGTAACTAATAATTGGAAGTAGCATTCATCCCCATCTATTCCATCTATCATAATTAGGTACGTTTCACCGGGTGTTAGCCCACTTACTGTAACAGCCAATAACCCACCATTGCTGATAGCACAAGGACTTACCGGATTTAATGCCATATCGTACACCACAGCTTCCAATCCCTTTCCATCCCTGCAGTTTCCGGCAGAAAATACATAGCGGAAACTGGTAGAGGAAGCTACCAGTGAAAGCCAAATATTATTTTCGACAGGACCACAAATAGAAGTTGGACCTGGTGCTCCAGGTGTAGCTCCTGTATTATAGCCTGAATAGGATGGTGAACAAAGTGTACATCCTGGTGGCTCATCTCCTGCATTACCGCAAGGGTATTGTGAAAATAAATTGTTATAAAACGAGAGGAAAAATAGGAGAGGTAAAAAAGTCTTCATAATGTCAGAGGTTTAGCTTTAAATTTTTTTTTGGAAACAGTCTTACAATATATCCTTAATTTTTCTCCTGTCAAAATTATTTTAAGCCTCGGTACTAGCCATTTAAACCGACACATTACCCCTTTTTAAAATATATACCCCATCTTTGCGTTTGAACATCCACCTCTTTTTTACATATCCAATTCGGTGGTAAAACAAATCCTATGCAACGCCTTATTTTTGTACTTCCGCTCCTCTTTTTGTACCTGGGTTTAAAAGCCCAAAACGCTACCTATTTTCAATACATCGAACAATATCGAAATATCGCTATTTCTGAAATGGAAAGAGCAGGGATACCTGCAAGTATAAAATTAGCACAGGCCTTGTTGGAATCAAATGCAGGTCGAAGCACCCTGGCCCGACAGGCAAACAATCATTTTGGTATCAAATGCGGAGGCAATTGGAATGGGAAAAAACACTACCGAAAAGATGATGACTATGACCATAAAGGAAGATTGACCAAATCTTGTTTTCGCTCCTATAAAAATGCAGAAGAAAGCTTCGTCGCACATTCGGAATTCCTTCGAGACCCTAATAAAGATGCGCGATATGGATTCCTATTTCGTTTAAAACCAACCGATTATAAAAAATGGGCCTATGGATTGAAACGTGCCGGTTACGCTACCAATCCCAATTATCCTAAACAACTCATCAATATCATTGAGACCTACGAACTCGACAAGTTGGATAAAATTTCGAGTACGGAATTGATTGCCGGAAACAATACCAATCAAAGTGGATTTGGTGTGCTACTCAATAATGATGTGAAAATGGTTTTGGCGAAAAAAGCAGAAACGCCTGCTATCATTGCTAGAAGGGTAGATGTCGACGTTCGCAATATTTTAAAATACAACGAAGGTATAACCAGCCCCAATCAAATATTGGAGGAATCTTCCCGGGTTTATCTACAACCCAAACGCAGCTCCTACCGCGAGCAGAAGAAATATCACTACGTAAAACAAGGCGAAACCATGTATACCATTTCCCAAATGTATGGGGTCAAAATGGATAAATTGTACAGCAGAAACAGATTGGCAAAAGGGAAACAACCCGCCATTGGGGAGAAAATTAAACTGCGCGGATGGAAGGTGCCGGGCAATGAAATCCCTAAATTACAATCGGAAGTTCCGCCTCCATCCAACGATCCTGTGGAGCTTCCTGCACCAAAAACTGAGGACCCGGATGTAGAAGCGGATCAATTTTTGGAGGAGATAAATATCCCCGAGAAAAATCCTACCCCACCAACTCCTCCCCAACCTTCCCAGAAACCTGATTCAAGTCAGGATGCACAACCTGAAAAGACCACTATTCAATACCACACGGTGAGTAAAGGCGATACCCTTTACAACATATCCAAGCGGTATGGAATTACGGTTGAAAGGTTGAAATCCATGAATAAAATGCAATCAGATACGATCCATTTAGGTCAAAGGCTTAAGGTAAGCGAATAAAGGATTTGCCATCTGATTTCAGGATTTGGTTTTAAAGTTGAAGGGAAAAAATCTATTTTTACCCTTCGTAACGAACGCATACATGAGATCTACAGGCTTTCTTGCAATACTGCTCTGTTTTATTTGCATGCCGCTTTTTGTAAAAGGGGAAGGCAATATTATAAACAATACCGACAAGGGTACAACCGACCCGGTCATCGAATTTAATATCGATACCATTCAAAAAAAGGTGCTTTCCATGAACCTTTCCATGAATGTGCGATACACCACCATCGTTGAAGCATACATCAAAGGCTATGTGATTCGTAACCGACCCAAGTCGCAAAAGATCCTTGGAAAAACCCTTTTATATTTTCCCATTTTTGAAGAAAAACTCAAAAAGAGAGGCCTTCCCAATGATTTAAAATACCTGGCAGTAGTAGAGTCTGCACTCAATCCTACCGCTTTGTCCAGAGTCGGAGCAAAAGGTCTTTGGCAGTTTATGCCGGAAACTGGGCGAGATTATGGTTTGGAAATCAGTGATTTTATTGATGAAAGATGCGACCCTTACGATGCGACCGATGCTGCCATTTCTTACCTTGAAAGATTGCATGAAAAATACGACGATTGGGCCTTGGCCATAGCTGCTTACAACTCAGGACCAGGCCGTGTAAATCGCGCCATCAAAAGAGCTCGCAGCAAGAATTTTTGGAAATTGAGTCGTTTCCTTCCTAAAGAAACAAGAAATTACGTGCCTGCATTCATTGCAGCTGCCTACCTGATAGAACACCACGAAACCCATCAATTAGAACCGGAATATCCTCCTTTCGATTTCCAGTTGACAGAATCAACCATGGTGTATCATACCTTATCTTTTTACACCGTTGCCCAGGTAACAGGCCTGGCGCTCGATATCATCCGCGAATTAAATCCAAAGTATACCGACGATTTTGTACCCCAGTCTATTCATGGTAGCAAAATGGTGTTGCCCTCCAGGGTCATGACAGCATTTAAAGATTACCTGACCATGATTAAACCGGATCCGGGTATGGACCTCTCTATGGATGGTGTGCCGGTATATGCTACCACCCCTATCGATGTGGATTTGCAGTCCTTTTACACCAAATCCATTTACACTGTGGGTGAAGATGACGATCTCGATGAATTGTCCCAACTGTTTAAATGTCCTAAACATTGCCTCGTAGCCTGGAACGGATTGCAAAATCGTGAATTGGTACGTGGTCAGGATTTGATTTTATATCAACCAAAGGAGTTCAAGCGATTTTCCATGCGGCGCGACGACGTGAAAGTTCCGGCTGGTATCCCTGCACCGGGATTAAAATCATTGCACAGCGGTTTGGCGCATACAACGAGTGGCATCAGCAGTCAACAAGTAGATAATATGTTGTATCTCTTCTATGAATTAAAAATGGGAGAGTCTCTACAGGAGGTATTAATAAAATACCCCAACAATACCATCCAGGACCTTATCAAACTCAATAACCTCAGTCCTGAAAATCCGCCGTTGGCAGGTACTAAAATCAAAGTGCGAAAACTATAAGTCAGAAGAAAAGTTGCCATGCCTGGAAAAGGGAAAACCCAAGAAATAATAATCCTACCGTCTTGTGGGCAATTTTTCTGATATTTTCAATCTTGGATAATATCCTGGAGGCTAAAATGCCATATCCCCAGAAGGCTGTAAAAGAACCAAAGCTGACCGCAGTACAAAAGACAAAGGTGTCCATCCATTCGTGTCCCATCCATCCTTGTGTGCCGGCATAGGTACTGTAAAAAATCCAGTAGGGGAATACCATTACATTGGCACTACTGATAAAGATTCCTTTTATAAAATGGTTGTTAAATCCTGATTCGTTAGAAGAAGGTTCATTGCTTTTGGGTTTGAGCAAAAGGTAATAGGCAGCAAGCACAAAAAATACAAACATGCTTATCCATAATAGTGCAGTTTCGTATTCCGGATGAACGGTGAAAAGAAAGGCAAACCTAACAGCAAAAAAAGACTGAAACCATTCAACCAATACTGCTCCAAATGCTATCCATAATCCATTTTTGATGCCATCCTTTAGTGTATTGATGGCAACCGTAACGGAAATCATACCCGGTGGAAGTGACCCGATAAGGCTGATGACAAAAACAAATATGAACAATTCAATGAAACTCATGATTAGTCCTTTAAAGCCGCTTTTTTATAGGCTGAATATTTTCTGTAACTCTCCATTGCTTCGGCAAAAGTCATAGGCTTTTTACCCCGCGCTTTTTGCTGAAGGTACAAATCATAAATGAACCGCCAATGCTCATAAATGATCCGGTATTTTTTACTGACCGGAATTGAAGGGTCATAAATATGTGCCGGCTCAGCCGCAATTCCATTAAACTCCATTACTTTAAATTGGCCCTGACGAAGTGCTTCGACAGTAGTGCAACGAAGGTCAAACCGACCATAATGGATATCTTTCATTTGAGCCATTACATCGTCAAAAACCGCAGTTACCGCATTATCAATCAAATGATTGCCACTCAAAAAGGTAGTGCCTCGGCAGTGATTTCCAATAGGCTCCAGAAGCACAGATTTTCCTTTAGGAGGTATCTCGAATAGTACATCCGGAAATTCCGATTCAAATCGCTCCACCTGGAGTTTGGCTCTTGGATTTTGAAGCATTAGCGATCGAACGTTAGAAACACCATCGCCGGTAACTTCCAAAAAGTTTTTAATACAAATTGAAGTGGTTTTGCCCTTTTGCTGACCAGGTGGCAGGTAATGTAAAATACTCATCTCCAGTGGTCCCGGCACAAATTCCTGAATCAGAAAATCTACCTTATTTTCCTCCATGTAATTTTTCAAAGTAGCTGAAGACTCGATTTTCGATACCAAGAATCCACGCTCTCCAACATTGGGTTTTGCCACTACGGGAAATTCCAAATTGTTTTTTCCCATTTCCTGTATTACCGCTTCAAAAGAGGTTTCCCTTTTAAAAAATAAAGTCAGTGGGACGTATGCAGCCGGGATAGCGCTTAATATATCAATTTTGGATTCTCCCAATACGCCACCGGTTTCGATAGCAGGATTGACAGCACTGAAGAAAAACAATTTTCTCGCTTTGAAAGCAAACCACAGTACAAATCCAAACACCGGGATATTGGCAATATACCAGGGCCAATATTCCCAATTGGTCAAGGTGACGTACCAGTTTTTAGTTCGAAGTTGCTGCAACAAGGGCAAATAATTTGAGGGTAAAAGTAGCGGCTCGACCTGATAAAATGAAAGACCGTAGCATTTGAATCAAATTTATGATCCAGCTTTCAATACTTTTCTCATTTTTGCGACCGGATGAAAGAATATCTGCAAAATAAAACGGTGTTGAGTTGGGTACTGCTTTTGGTCCTTAGTTTGACCTGGGGTAGCTCCTACATCTTGATAAAAAGAGGCCTGGTAGCCTTTCAACCCCTCCAGGTAGCCAGTATCCGCCTGGTGGTTTCTGCTATGGCTTTCATCCCGCTGCTCATTATTTTAAAAAGAAAAATTACCTGGAAAAACTGGAAATTATATTTTCTGGTGGGACTGACCGGTAATGCGATTCCGGCCTTGATGTTTGCCATCGCACAGACACAATTAAGCAGCGCATTGACCGGGGTATTAAATTCAGTCACGCCTCTGGCTACCTTTGTCATCGGATTCCTGATTTTCAGACTGCCTTTTAAATGGCATAAATTATTAGGTGTAGTGGTTGGTCTCGGTGGTGCCTTTATAATTAAAAAAAAAAGAAAAGCTAGTGGTGCGGCATCCAATCCTTTTTATGCCGGTTTTGTTTTGGTAGCTGCGATCTGCTATGCTATCAGCTCCAATACCGTTGCATCTTTTTTAAAAAATTATGGTTCCATTGAAATTAGCGGCGCTTCATTTGTGATGATATCGCCCCTTGCAATTTTTCTCTTCTGGTACAGTGGTGTTATGGAGACTACCCTTACACATCCTTCAGGTTGGTCTTCCTTTGGCTACATCAGCATACTTGCCCTGGCAGGAACCGTGTTTGCCAGCATACTGTTTTATAAATTGGTACATCTCACAGGCGCAGTTTTCTCTTCTTTTGTCAGCTACCTAATGCCGATAGTGGCCACCATGTGGGGTTTATTAGATGGAGAGCCCATCACCCTGTTATCTCTTTCCGGAATGGTCTTAATCTTGTTGGGAGTGTATGTGGCGAGAAAGTGAATTTGGCCTTTGGCTATTAGCTATTAGCCATTGGCTTTTCGTAAATCGTAAATATCCTCCATCTCAAATCCCCAATCTCCAATCGACAATACCTCATCCCTCATCCCTCAAATAGGCCAATAGCTAACGGCTAAAAGCCAAAAGCCTTTTGCATCTAAATCAGTTTCTCAAGTCCTCTCAAGACCAATTTCTCCATTTGAGAAAAGTCGTGATCGACACTGAACAGTTTTTTAAGCGTTCCTACTAATACTTTATGACCTTGGTCGCCCGGGAAAAAACGCTCTTTCATAGCCATGATAGTCTGAATATTTTCATAGTCAGATTGCTGCTTGTAAAGGTGGCGTCCTTTTTCGAAGGCACTATCTCCAAATTGCTCCTTAATCCAGGCTTTTTCATCATCAGAAAAGTCCATATCAGCGCAAGCGCCATAGATGGTAACGAAGGCTAAAAAATCGTCCTGTGACCAATGTTGCGTTTCGTTTGTCATTTGCATGTTTATTTTGCTGTCCAAATTAGGCACTTACGACCTGAATGACAAAGGTATTTTTAATTTAAATGTTTTTTAAAAAATGGATAATCCAAAATTGAATAAAGCGAAAGAATTGATGGTGATGGGTTTATTGGGTAGTATGACCCTTGGTTTGGCACCCTTTTTTCCCGAACCGCATATTATAGGAAAAGTAAAGTGGATATTGGGTGGCGCTGTAGGAATGAAGCCAATAGATTGGTTCGATACGTTGATGCATGGTGCCCCTTTTCTTCTTTTGATTTATGCCATCGTAAATTATTTTTTGATCAAAGGGAAGTCCTGATTGTTCCAATTTTTTCCGGGAAAATTCCGTTATTACCTTCCTACAATTAGTATTATGATTAGAATTTTCCTGATTTTTATTGCTGTGGTTTTCCTCTTTCCCACCTCCCAGGCTCAAAAACCTGTTTCGAAAAAAGATGCCAGTCCAAAAGCTTTAAAATATTTTAAAAGTGCGTCTGGTAATCTTCAGGAAGGTCAACTGGAAAAAGCACTGAGGAATTTCGAACGCTCCCTTGAAGAAGAACCGGGATTTTTAAATGCCCTTGAAGGTGCCGGAAATGTATCGCACGATTTGGGCATGTTTGAAAAAGCAAAAGAATATTATCAGGTGATCATGAACATTCAACCGGATTATCCTGAGATAATTGACTATAAATATGGTGTTGTTTGTTTTAAAAAGAGAGAATTTAATGAAGCAGTATCGGCATTTGAAAATTATTTAAAAAAGGAAAATCCGGAAAACCGGAATGTAGAGGATGCAAAAAAATACCTTCGCGATAGTAAGTTCTCTTCCACAGCAATAAACAATCCCGTTCCATTCAATCCAAAAAGAATGGGGCCTGCCATCAATACAGAAGCAAGTGAGTACCTGCCTTCAATCAGTGTAGATGGGCAAACGTTTATTTTTACCCGCTTTCAAAACGGTGACGAAAATTTTTATTATTCAGCCAAAGCTGATACAGGTTGGATGGAAGCCAAGGCATTAGAGAGTCTCAATACTTCAATGAATGAAGCTTCTCAATCCGTCTCTGCTGATGGAAGACTTTTCGTTTTTACTGCTTGTAACAGAAAAGAGGGTCAGGGTAGTTGCGACATCTTTTACACGGAACAAATGCCCAATGGAAAATGGACTGCACCTAAAAGTTTTGGTCCTCCAATCAACACCAAAGCATGGGAATCATTGCCTTCGATTAGTGCAGATGGTAGAACCCTATATTTTTCATCTGACCGACCCGGAGGACAAGGAGGAAGAGATATTTGGTTTGCCACCCGAAACGATGACGGCTCATGGAATGAACCAATAAATGCAGGCCCGACCATCAATACTCCCGATTGGGAACAATCGCCCTTTTTACACCCGGATGGACATACACTTTACTTTATGTCTAAAGGTTTGCCTGGATTTGGAGACTTTGACTTGTTTGTAAGCAGAAAAGAAGGAAATGAATGGCAAACCCCTCAAAATTTGGGGCACCCCATCAATACCCAAGGCAATGAAGGCGCCTTATTTGTAGACTTTGAAGGAAATAAAGGATATTTCTCTACCGATATCGTGCCTGGCGAAGACCCTGCCTTATTAAAAGGCGAATCTATTGTAGGTTCTTTTACCAGTAGTCGAAATACAGATATCTATTATTTTGACCTGCCAGTGAGTCTTAGACCTCTTCCTGCGACCTATACCAAAGTAAATGTAAAAGATGGAGAAACCGGAAAGCCGATAGTTGCCAATCTTGAATTTTACAACCTTTCCAAACAATCGTCACTTCTAACAGCTAAAACAGATGAAAAAGGCAATTTCCTTTATGTCCTTCCCATGGGTGAAGATTATGCTTTGAATGTAAATAGGAAAGGCTACCTTTTTCATTCTGAAAATTTCTCATTGGCGGAAGTAAAAAAACTGGATGAACCCTTTG
>JAGQWW010000002.1 GCA_020436955.1 Saprospiraceae bacterium
CAGTAAATCCTGGTTAATATCTATGAGAATGATATCCTGGTTTTCATAGGAGAGTAACTCTGCTAAGTGAAAACCAACGTCACCGGCTCCGGCAATTACTATTTTCATTTTAAGCTTTTTATAAAAGCAATATTTTTGCTATCTATACCTGATTGTATAGAACTAGCGTACAAATATCCAAATCCCTTACCAAAATCCCAATTTGTATGAAAATTCTGATGGTCTGTCTGGGTAATATATGCCGATCACCGTTGGCAGAAGGCATTATGAGGACAAAAGTCGAAACAATTGGCCTTCCCTGGCTTGTCGATTCTGCGGGTACAGGCTCCTGGCATGTAGGCGAACTTCCCGATCCACGATCCATACAAATTGCTCGTGAGAATGGAATCAATATTACAGATCAAAGAGCTCGACAATTGCAAAAGTCTGACCTTGATTTGTTTGATTTAATCCTCGCAATGGACAGCTCCAATTACAATGATATTTTACGATTATCCAACAATCCTGATCATGAGGCAAAGGTGAAAATGATCATGAATTTCGTTCAACCAGGATACAACCAAAATGTACCTGACCCTTATTGGGATGATAATGGTTTCGAAAAAGTATTTCAAATGTTGGATGCAGCATGTGACAAAATAATAGAAGAAATGAGCCATTAATAAAGACAAAATTTTCTTCCTCCATTTCTTAGGTTTGAGTTAAACCGAGGTGCCTTAGAACTACACTTTTAACACTTTAAATTCATAAAATTACGCAATTTAAAAGTTGTAATTATTTGAATTTCAATTAGTTGGAAATCAAACTACTAGCTTTTAAAGTGTTAAAATCTAAAACCAGGGCAAAAATTTACCCGATAACAAAGCTTGTTTTTCCTCCGTCGTCCAGGTAGAAAGTAATTATTTAACCTAAAATCTTTCGCCATGAGACGCAGCCTGATTTTAACTTCGATTGTAATGTTTGTTTTAGGTATTAACCTAAACCTTCCAGCACAAACAGCGTCCGGCAATTTGCAGCAAGGGTATACCACTTTTGGTTTGAATGCCGGAAAAGCTTACCAGAGTAGTGATGTAAAAATTGATCCGAAAGGTTTTGGATTTGGATTAACATTGGGTAAAAACCTGTATTACCGTCCAGGTGCTACCCTTTCCTTTGATGTTCGCTCACGATTTTTATATACACAGTCATATGGTTTGGATAGATTAAAGAACCATTCCATAGACAATGATCCATCTGTAAACGGTACTTATGGATTAGATTATTTGGTTTATCCTGAGTCAACTGGAGTTACAGATGGATATATTTTTTCAAATCATAAAACCAGCCATGGAGAATTGGCTGGAGAAGGAGTCCTGACGCTAAACAAGCTTAAGGAGGAAACCGGAGTGAAAGTAAGTTTGTACGGGGGACTTGGACTGGATTGGTACAATGTGAAAACAGACCAGGCCGATGCTAATGGCATGCCATACTATGATGAATATGCTAATTTGAACGATGCAGCGCCTACTGGTCAGGTAATCGATAAATTGAAAGGTGAAATTTTGGATGGAACCTATGAAACAGATGCAGGTGGATTTGAGAGTGGTTGGGGTAAAGCTAAAATTATGCCTTCGTTAGGTGCTGAGATTGGGTTTCAGGTTACGCCAAAGTTCTCTATAGATTTTGGGCACAGAATGACTTTTACCGGAAGGGATAATTTTGATGGTGATATGTGGAGTGAGTCGGGAAATGACCTATTGCACTATACATATGGTGGATTAAATTTCAACATCAATAAGTCAGCACCAAAAGTAAGGACCCCAAAGATTGATTTAATCAGGCCTAATCGAAATGTTATTACCACCACACAAACCAGTTTTGTAGTGGAAGCCGACATCGACAATGTTAATAGTGCAGCCGATATTACCTTTCAGATAGATGGTCAGGATAGAGCTTTCAATTTTAACAAAAACGACTTTTTGTCCAACATTTACCTGTCTCCGGGTAAACATGAAATTTTCTTAAGTGCAAGCAATACCGCCGGATATGACACAGAGAACATCACTGTCTTTGTTGAGCAGGAGCACTATGATAATAATCCTCCTGTAATTTGGGATAACCCACCAGTGGTAGCATTTACCAGTCCAACCGGAGGATTGTATGAAAGTAACAGTAATCGAATTACGGTAATTGCAAGGGTAGAAAACATTGACGATAAGAATCAAATTCGATTATGGAAAGATGGAAGAAGCATTTCTTTTTCTTTTGATAGAAGAAGTGGAAGGGTTACAGCAGAAACCACATTGCTTCAAGGTGAAAATCTATTTAGGATAGAGGCAAGGAATACAGATGGGTTGGCTACAGATGAAATCAGGATTAATTATGTTGAATCAATAGCTCCACCAACAGTAAACATCGAGCAGCCACAGAACAATTACAGAACCTTGGACAACAATATTGATTTAGTGGCTTATACAGCAGGAGTTTTGTATTCAAACGATATTCGTTTATTGGTAAACGGTCAACTTCGTGATTTTACCTTCGATAGAGGTAAAGTTCGTTCGAATTTGGCTTTGAACGAGGGTAATAATATGGTTGAAATTGAAGTGCGGAATCCTTCAGGCACTGATAGGGATCAGGTATTGGTAATTCGCGATAGGGAAAGACCGGTATTTTATCCTCCAACTGTTAATATTATTCGCCCGGCAAATAACTGGAATACAGAAAATAGTAGCATTGAACTATTGGCAAATGTAGATGGTGTTGATAGCAAAAGAGATATCACACTTTTATTGAATAATCGTACGATTTCCAATTTCAATTTTACAAGGGGTCAAGTCACTGCCAATATTTTGCTGAGAGAAGGAGTAAATACTATTGAAGTTAAAGCAAGTAATCGAGGTGGAAATACATCTGATAAGGTGCATGTAAAACTGGAAAAGAAGATAATTATACCTGATCCGGTATATCCTGAGGTGAATATTCGTCAACCATTTGAAGGCCAGGTTTTTGAAAAGCCAACTACCAGATTGATAGCTTCAACTTTACATGTGACTTCCGGCAATCAAATTGAGGTTAGGTTGAATAATACCTTGCTTCGTGGAATTGACTTCCGCAACAACACCATTAATACAAACCTCAACTTGCAAAAAGGTTGGAATTTGGTAGAGGTAATAGTTCGGAATGATGATGGTACAGACAAAAAGTTTGTCAATATTGAGTACAGACCTCAGGTTAAGGTAGAATTACCACAACCGCCTGTTGTAGAAATTATTACACCGAAAGATAAAAGCACATTTGACCAGGCAATGGTAAATTTTGAAGGCCAGGTAAAGCATGTTTCAAGGAAGGCAGATATCGAATTGTTTGTAAATAATAAAAGAGTAGAATTTGCCTTCGCTGGTACTAAGGTTACAGCAAGATTGAATTTGGGGGAAGGAAGCAACCTTATTAAGTTGGTTGCATCTAACAAGGACGGAAAAGAAGATGCTTCTGTTGTAGTTAGATTGAAAGAAATGATTGCTCCTCCAACTGTTAGAATAACCAGGCCAAATGATAATAGTAAAGTTGCAGAGAGTGAATTGGATTTTGCTGCATCAGTTACAGGAGTTAAGGATAAAGGCCAGGTTAAATTGTTAGTAAACCGTAGTGCAGTAGCTTTTAATTTTGAACCAATTTCAGGTAAGGTTGTGGCTACTCTATTTTTAAAGAAAGGAGCCAACCAGGTTGAAATACAGGTTTCGAATGAAACGGCAAGGGCCATGGATAAGATCAAGGTTACCTATACACCTTTACCAGCTGTAAAAGTACCCGATGAAGTTGTTATCAAAAATAAGCCTGAAATAGAAGTTATTTCCATTTCACAGCCTACGATAGATCCAACAAATCCACAAAAGGCCAGAAGTACATTGGTGGCAAAGCTAAAATTTGTTGAGAAAGCTTCAGATATCAGTGTTACGGTTAATGGAAATAAAATCAGCAATTTCCTTTTTGCAACATCCGGAAGTTTCCAGGTTACTTTCCCTGTAGAACCCGGTAGGAATACACTGGTAATGACGGCTAAAAATGGAGCTGGTACTACTACTATTACAAGGTATGTTGATTTAGGAATAAATACCGGGGAAGGAGAAGGATTGACAGAACCTATCGGTGAAAATGAAACCATCGCAGAACCCGTGAAGCCAGCGCCGGGATCGGTGAAAGGAAAAAATGATGAAAAAGAAAATAAAATTAAGCGTCGTTGGTGATTAGACCATTAGGTCGCCCATTAGGGCTCAACATCAGGTTTCTCATTGAATTGGGAGCCTGATGTTTTTTTACAATCTTCTGTCAAGGTCGATTACTTTTTGGGCCTTCCATGCCGAAAAATCCCCGGCAATTATATGTTTTCTGGCTTCCCCAACTAACCATAAAAAGAAACTTAAATTATGTAAAGATGCTATCATGGCTCCCAGGGCTTCACCACTCCTAATAAGGTGATGGAGGTAAGCTTTGGTATGTTCTCTGCTAGTCATGGATGGACTATTTATGTCTATCGGATCGAGACAATCCTTCCATTTTGCATTTTTAATATTGACAATCCCTTCAGCAGTGTATAATAAACCATGTCGGGCATTTCGAGTCGGAAGGACACAGTCAAACATGTCAATACCCAGGGCTATACATTCTAATAAGTTTACCGGAGTACCGACGCCCATTAGATATCGAGGTTTGTCTTTTGGCAATATTTGACAGACCATATCTGTTACTCGGTACATTTCTTCAGCGGGCTCCCCTACTGAAAGTCCACCAATGGCATTGGCTTCCCTCCCAAAAGAAGCAATAGTTTCAGCAGATTCTTTACGTAAATCATCATAAGTACTACCCTGTACAATCGGCAAAAGAGTTTGATTGTAACCATAAAGTCCTTCAGTCGCGTCAAAATGTTTACAACATCTGTCCAACCAACGATGCGTCATTTGCATCGAACGCTTAGCATATTTATAATCACATGGATAAGGTGTACACTCATCAAAAGCCATCACAAAATCTGCCCCAATAACCCTTTGAATATCCATGACGTTTTCCGGCGTAAAAAGATGTTTTGAACCATCAATATGAGATTGAAAGGTGACACCTTCTTCCTTTATTTTCCTCCGGCCACTCAAAGAGTATACCTGATACCCACCACTATCAGTCAGAATTGGTTTTTTCCAATTATTGAACTTATGAAGTCCTCCAGCCTTTTTCAAGACATCCAATCCCGGACGCAAATACAAATGATAGGTGTTACCTAAAATGATTTGTGCATTAATTTGGGTAGAAAGTTCATGGATATGCACAGCTTTTACTGTACCGGCAGTTCCTACAGGCATAAAAATCGGTGTTTCAATTACACCGTGGTCAGTAGTAATTTTGCCAGCGCGGGCAGCAGAAGCATTATCAGTATGAGAGCGTTCGAATTGCATAGAGTATATAAAATTGAATGTGCAAAGTTGGATAACCTTTTTTAATAAATGAAACTATGCTGCTTTTTGAGGTGAAATTTTAAAGCGAGAAGGACATTTTAAACTTTCCAATTTAAAAACAAAAAGCAATTGACCTCGTTTTGTACTAACTTTGCGGCCTTTTTAGAATTGTATCATAAAATTTAATAAAGTGAAGAAAATTACTTTTCCACTTTTTATTGCCTTGATTAGCACTATCACCATGTTTGGCCAGAGAGGATGGGAAGCAGGTGGTTGGTTAGGAGCATCTCATTATTTTGGAGATTTAAATACCAACTTCGATATATCAAGCCCTGGTTTAGCCGGTGGTTTGATTGCTCGTTTCAATTTTGATGATCGTATTTGTCTGAAGTTTTCAGGAAATATTGCGAACGTAAGTGGAGATGATGCAAAATCTAATAATGCGTTTGAAAGAGCACGTAACTTGAGTTTCCGAACTGTAGTATATGAAGGAACCGCCCAATTGGAATTTAATTTCCTTCCTTATGTACACGGTAGCCCGGATGAATATTACACGCCTTATCTTTTTGCAGGATTTACTGTTTTGAATTTTAATCCCCAGGCTCAACTGAATGGTGAATGGTATGATTTGAGACCGCTCGGAACAGAAGGCCAATTTAGAGGAGAAGAATATTATTCTACTACTGCTGGCTTTGCTTACGGAGGTGGTTTTAAAATTGACTTAAGCTATGAGCTAAGTTTAAATTTTGAAATTGCCGGCAGATACCTTTCAACAGATTACCTTGATGATGTAAGTAAATCCTACCCGGACAAAGGGGATTTGGAATCTTTAAGGGGCCCAATTGCTGTTGAATTTTCTGACAGGTCGATTATTATTCCGGGTGTGAATGAAGGAGATATTGGAGATGAAGGACGCCAGCGCGGAAGTAATCAATCTAATGATAGCTATTTTATGATCGGCATTGGCCTCGTATATTATTTTGGAGACCTAAAATGTCCACCATACTCTCGCTAAGCCACGTTCCTATTAAATTGTTTTCTAAAAGTAACCATCAAGATTCCACTCAGGATCAATAGCCCTGCTATGAGTTTTATCCAGGTAAGGGATTCCTTTCCAAGACTCAAAGCAACCATAGCTGCAAATAAAGGCTGGAGGAAAATATAGATACTTACAGTTGTGGATTGTAAGGTGTTGAGTGCATATGCATTTAACAAATAGGCCAATACTGTAGTAAAAATGAGGACATAAGCGATAGATACCCATACTCCAGTGGTAAAACTATTCCAATCAACATCGGCAAGTTGGGGTAGACCAATGGGTGAAATATATATCAACCCAAACAAAAACACCCACTTTACAACAGTTAAGGCTTTATATTTTACCATCAACTTCTTTACCAGGATAAGGTAAATACCATATGAGGTGGCATTTATCAACACCAATAAATTTCCAAGGGCCTGATCTCCGGTAAATACGATACCCCTGCCATTTGTTATAATGAGTATTGCCCCACTCATTCCTAAAACGATCCCTATAAATTTTGGTATCGTAATTTTTTCCTGACCTATGGCTGCAGCTATTAACAATACCAAAATTGGATTAGTCGTCATGATGAGGCTTGCATTAATTGGAGTTGTATAATGCAGTCCTGCAAAAAAGAAGGATTGATTGACGGCTACGCCAAATAAACCACAAAGGGCCAGGAGTCCTAGATCTTTCCATTCAATTTTTTCTCTGGACCAGACTTGGTGAAGCGTCCAAAAGACCAAAACGGCAAAACTTACCCTAAGCCAAATAAAACCAACAGGTTGGAGGTAGTTGCCACCCATCACTTCTTTTGCAATAGTATAATTGGCTCCATAAATGAGCGAAACAATCAAAACCGCAATATGTGCCAAAAGTCGCTTAGACAAAACATTCAATTTAAGGCACAATGATACTGCTATTTGTATGAAGGTTTGGTGACAATGTAATTAATTGCAAAATAATTTTGTACTATTAATTTAATAACTGTACTTTTGTGCTCCTTTTTTGAACCGCTCATATTGAGCAGGAAAAAATAATCAGTAAGAAATGAAAAGGACTTTTCAGCCCTCAAGAAGAAAAAGAGCCAACAAGCATGGATTCCGTGCTAGAATGGCCTCCAAGAACGGAAGAAAGACTTTGGCTCGTCGTCGTGCTCGTGGCCGTTTTAAATTATCCGTTTCTGACGAAAAGAAACTGAAGTAATCAGTATTCTTTTTTGTATGTATATCAAAAAAGCCTTACAGTTCAATTGCTGTAAGGCTTTTCTGGCATTTTTTACACCCATCTTTTTCCTATAACTTATAGGTTTTCCTTTTCTTTTGTGGTTCTTCCATCTTTGGTTGAGGATGTTCATCGTTATCCCTGAAGAAAAAATCCATATTATGCTGAATTACTTCATCGTCCTGCTGAATGATTCCGTCCGGATTTGGATAAACATTCACTTCCATCGGTAAAGTTTCTAAAACCTTTCCACCTACTTCTATGCTGGCAGGTTCTATAAAAAAGCTCCCTTCCATTTTTGGACTAAGAAAAAAGGAATAGCTCATCTTTTGGGACACATCTCCGTTTACCATCGAAAAACTGCTACTCTGATTGGGACCACCCACTACTTCAAAATCCTTGAATTCAGGAACCTGGAAGTTTAAACCTTTTCCATTTTCCAATAAGAAGGTAACCTTAAAAGCGTTTCCCATCAAAACTGAATCACGGTTAATTTCAACAGTAAAAACTGGATTTTTCTGGCTTTGAGCTTGCAAGCTACTACTAATAGAAATCCATAAAATCATTGATAACCATACATTCCATTTCATAAGTCAAAGTTTTTATTACCAATCTTTTCCGTTTGGAACAACTGTGTTATTTCCTTTTTGTAACTTCTCCTGAACCTTTTGTTCTTCCTGATCCATAATATCCAAGAGCTTTTCTGCTTCTCTCTTGGTCAAATCGTTTGGTTGCTCTTTGTTTTTTTCTTGCTGTTGTTGTTGGTTTTGCTGTTGCTCTTGCTGCTCGTTTTGTTGTTGGTTTTGATTGTCTTCGTTTTGCTGCTGGTCCTGCTGTTGATTTTGTTGTTGATCCTGGTTTTCTTTATTCTTATCGTCCTGATTCTGTTGTTGCTGCTGCTGTTGCATGCGCATTTCCTTTTGTGCCATGACCAGGTTTTCCTTGGTTTGAATATCCGATGGGTTAAGCAATAAAGACTGTTGGTAAGCTTCTATGCTTTTTTTATAGTCTTTATTGTGGTAATAAGCATTGCCAAGATTGTGGTATGCCTTAGATTTCAAATTTTCATTACTGGCACTATTTACCGCGGCCTCATATTTTTCAATGGCTTCTTCCATCCTGTTTTGTTTATAAATGGAGTTGCCTAAGTTATATTGGATAGAAGGCTCTGTTTCTTTTTCGAGGGCCTTACGATATTCTTCCTCCGCAGTTTTGAATTTGTCCTGGAGGTAAAACTTATCTCCTGATCTCAATAATCGGTGACTGGTTTGAGCATGCATTTTAAAAGATGACAAAAGTGTACAGGTTGTACCCAAGGAAATAATCAAAACCAGCTTGAATGATATTTTTATCGATTTAAACATCTTTTCGCTCAATGTTTTGAGGCATCCAAAAGTCAGCCAGTAAAAGGAACAAACCAATAAAAATGAAATATTGATAATAACTTTCAAATTCTGTAAATGAACGCTGCTCAAAAGACCTTTTTTCAATTTTCGCTATACGGGATTGTAGCGGACCTATCAATTTATCTTCTCCCGCTACAATGTTTGCATAAAATCCTCCTGTTTGATCAGCAATGTTTTTTAGCATTTCCTGGTCAAGTGCTGATTTTACCGGATTGCCGGATTCATCTCTTTTGAAGTCCCTTCTTCCGTTTACGTACATAGGTATCATGTCTCCTTCCGGGGTCCCTACTCCAATAGTAAAAATCAGAATTCCATTTTGTTTTGCAGATTCTAGTTGCTCTTGCAATGCGTCATCGTGATTTTCACCATCTGAAATTATGATAAGGACTTTTTGTTGTTGGCTTTCCGGAGGGAAAGCATTTTGTGCCAGTTCCATTGCGCTTCCCAAAGCAGTTCCTTGCGTGCCCGCCAAATTAGGATTTGCAGCTCTTACAAATAAGGTGGCAGCAGCATAATCATTTGTAAGCGGCACTTGCAGGTAGGCATTGCCGGCAAAAACTATAAATCCAATTCTATTTCCTTTAAAGGCATCAATTAAATTTTCGGTAAATCGTTTGGCACGTTCCAGTCGACTTGGTGCTATATCCTCAGCAAGCATACTTTGTGAAATATCGAGGGCAATCATCAAGTCTATACCTTCACTTTTGACCTTTTCTTTTTTAGCACCCCATTGTGGGTTGGCCCAACCAATTATCAATAAAAACAGGCCACTAAGGAATAATATATTTTTGCTGTGTTTTCTTTTTCTTGAAAATCCATTGACCAGAGATTCCAATAATTCGGGATTCCCAAACTGGCTCATTTGGTTTTTTCGAATACGGTTGCCCAACCAAATAACCAGGATTGCTATTGGTATTAAAGCAAGGAAGTATAAATAATCCGGATGTTCGAAACGAAACACAGTCGGTTAATTTTGAAATACAAAATAAGTTCTTTGTCCAGACAAGTAAAAAACCTGACGCCTTCTTAACGGAACTTTTGCAACTGGCATTTATTGTTTGTTCGATTGTATAAAAGCCAGGAAATCTTTGATAGCAATTTTAGCCTGTTCCAATTTTTCATTATCTATATCCTTATCACGATTTTTATTTAAAAAAAGGAAAAAGGATTCTAGTTCCCGAATTTGAACCGATTCAACAGTGATTTTTGCTATCTGTAAACTTTCTTTTCCAGCAGTATATACTGTCGGAAGCATTTCCAGAAACGCATTTTTTTGAGCAGAAGTTGAAAGTTGATCCCAATAAATTTCTGGTAAATAAGGATCAAGGCTGGTGGTCCAGGATTTGTAAAATGCGAGTTGATCATTTATTTGGACCATTAAACTATCCAGACAAGGATCAGATGCTTTTTCCTGGTGAATTTGTTGGATAGAATCTTTTTGAAGAAACAAAAATGTTACCTCCTTCTTTAGATTCAATTTTGAAGGGATAAAAATTGGATGGCTTAATTTATCAAATCGGGTTTTATTATGATCTTTTAATGCAGTACAATCAAAAGCAGGATCAAAGGTACAAGCTTGAATTAGTGATAAACAAACAGTAACAAACAGGATATGGAAAAATCGTTCAACTACCATTCATTTAAATATTACTCTAAAACCCCTTCCCTTTTCTTTTTATAGTAATTAACACCGGCACCAAAGACCCAACCGGATTGCCCGGTTTTGGTTTTGACCTTTACCCAGGGTTCTTCTGCTTCTTCCAGGCCAAGGTTTAATGTAGTTTTGAAATCAGTCACTTCATTCAAAAAATAGACTTCGTCAAATAAATTTAATTGTTGGACCACAGCGCTATCAAGATCGGGACCTTTTCTCAACTTTAATTTATCTATGGTAACGTAGAGCCTTGACAAATTTTCGTTTCCACTATTTACAGGCACAGGGTTGGCTTGTTCAGTGGGAGTAACTTCCACTGTTGTTTTGGAGGTATCTGCCACTACAGTTATACTATCTGTTGCCGTTGTCTCAGGTTCCGGATTCAGCTCTTTTTTGGTGGCAGAACATTTTGGAACGGCCCATATTAAGAACCCGATGAAAAAAACACCGATAACGATGAATTCCAGTTTTGGTAATTTTTTGGAGACCATGGTTACTTTATGATAGGTTTTGGGTACTAAGTAATTGCAAAGGTATCTTATCCTATTAAAATTTTATAAAAAGCCTTTCATGTCAGAAGGAAAAAAGCTTTATGAAATAGCCCTTACTAAAATACCAATGATTGGGGCAATAACCGCTAAAACCCTGGTAAGTTATTGTGGGAGTGCAAAATCAGTTTTTAAAAGTAGCAAAAAACAATTGGCAAAAATTCCTGGTATTGGTCACCAACTGTTGCATAACATCATGCTGCCAGAAAACCTCAAGGAAGCTGAGCGGGAGTTAAACTTTATAGAAAAGGAAGGCATTTCAACGCACTTTTACCTGGATAAATCCTACCCTACCCGACTAAAACATTATCCTGAAAGCCCCATTTTATTGTATTTCAAAGGAAATATTGAATTAGAAGCAGACCGTCTCGTCGGGGTCGTCGGCACTCGAAAGCCTTCTCCATACGGAGTTAATGTTTGCGAAGAATTGGTAAACGGGTTATTGCCTTACCAACCTATTGTAGTCAGCGGTCTTGCCTATGGCATTGATATCACTGCTCATAAAAAGGCATTGGAAATCGGTTTGCCAACTATTGCTGTATTAGGTCATGGTCTCAATCAGGTTTATCCACTTTCCCACAAAAGCATAGCACAGCAGATGGTTACTCAAGGTGGCTTGCTTTCTGAGTTTGGTAGTGATATGAAGATAAACCGTGAAAATTTCCCTATGCGAAACAGGGTTATTGCAGGGATATGTGATGTAGTTATAGTCGTTGAAAGTGGACTAAAGGGAGGCTCTGTAATTACTGCCCACATGGCAAATAATTACAACAAGGATGTTTTTGCTGTGCCGGGTAGATTATCTGATAAACATGCACAAGGTTGTAATCATTTAATAAAAACCCATAAAGCAGCACTGATCGAAAGTGCAGAGGATGTAGCTTATATTATGCGGTGGGATAAAGACCGGGAAGCACAATCAAGGCAAATAAAGCTTTTTGAAGAATTATCTGAGGTAGAGCAGGCAATCGTAGACCTTTTAAAGGAAGAAGAAACGATTCATCTGGATAAATTAGCATTATCCTTAAACCAAAAAACAAGCACTGTTTCCAGTCTTTTGTTGGAAATGGAATTTAAAGGCTTAGTGAAAACACTACCAGGGAAAACTTACATGTTAGCCGGATGGTGATTAAAACCTAACTGATTTTAATATAGCTTCCATGTATTGCATAGAATTTCTTTTGGGCTCTCCTGGCGAGAAGATAAAACCATCAAGAAACAACAATTCTCCTTTGTCTTCATTTACAATGGCGAGACTTACGAATGGGCCACCCATGAAATCATTTTCCAGTTCCCAGATTCCGTGGATCTCTTTGGCATATCGGTTCTTGTGGGTAATTTGATCCACAAAAAGTGGCAAGTCTTCGTCGTTGGTACGCATATAGGAACCCTGGATATTGGAAGAAACATACTTTTTACCTAGTTCATCCCTGATTTTTTTGAGGTTTTCCGTACTCATCTGATCAGGACTTGTATATGGATATTTTGCAATCAGAATATTACCGCTAAGGTCGCTGGTTTCTTTCCTTAACCACATAACTTCCCCATCGTCAATAGCAACTTTGTAATCCTTAGGTATTTTCATTTGAGCACCATATTGCTCCAAAATTCTGGTGGAAATTCCACCATCTGATCCACCCTGGAATACAGTGGCAGAAACGCGATCAGCATCGTTTTCGTGAATTCTCTTTTTAATTGAAGGGTAAGCCTTACCGATTACTTCAGCTAAATTTTCTGTATCTGCACCATACAAGTAAAAAACAGTTTGATTGGTAGCCCATTTGTTTTTTCCAACAGAGCTACTCCCTCCTTTTTCGGCCAATTCGCTGTTTACTTTATCTTCCCCCAAGTCCGAGGTAATTAGTTTATTGGTAATTGAGCCGTCCCTGCTCATATCACCCAATAAAATATAATACCTGTAAGAACGATAGATAGACTCTTCTGATAACTGTCGAGCAGTGAAATGTCTGAGGTCAAACATTGGTTCGGGTTGAGGAAGAATCAAGTATGGCGATTCAAAATAATAACGAAAAGTATCACCAACAGGGCCGTTCCACAAAGCCGTATCTGCAATTACGGTAAGTTCATTTAATTTACTGTAGGCTTTCGGCTTGGGCTGTAAAGAAGGATTTTTTTCACTACTGCATGAAGATAAAAAGGCAACAAGCAAAATACCTATCCAGAATATATGGTTGAATTTGATTTTTAAAAGCATAGAAGCTTATTCTCTTTGAGCTGAACAATTATGCAAAGAAGCATTATTTTCTAAAGATGCAAAAAAAGGGATTTTGGGTGTAATTAAGGGACAATAATTTTCAGCGCCCCGGATATTATACTGAAGTTACAAGGACAGCCGCCTAAAAGTTCTCCGTCTACCTCTACTTTAACTTCTCCGTTTACATCATTTATGTTAAGCGAGGAAACTTGCTTCTGCAATACTTTCTTATGTTTTCCAATTGTACCGGAATAAAATCTCCAGGTATTCAAAATAACTCCCAGTTTGGATATGGGTTTCGCCAGGGTTAAGGCAAACAGACCATCCAAAGGATCTGCATGAGGAACAATCTGCATACCTCCTCCCGAATATTTGCAAATACCCAAATTGATAGTATATACCTTCCCTGAAAAATTGAAATCTTTTGAATTAACAGTCACGGTAGGATAACGATACATGAAAAGACATCGCATAACCATAAAAAGGAAAAAGATTTTACTCCATCTTTTCACGGGTCTTCCTTCTGCATATTCTACAACAAAAGCATCGTAAGCCAGCCCGGCTACATTAGCAAAATAGCGTTCTTTTTTGTTTCCATTTAATTCATATTGGACCAGTCCTATATCTTGAATGACCTCTTTGTTTTCCTTCAACATTTGAATCCAACGATCCATTTTTCGCGGAATGCTCCAGGTTTTTATCCAATCATTTCCGGTACCTACAGGAAATAATGCCAAACTTATTTCAGACGTATTAGCAATTCCGGATAGCATAATACCATTGACGGTTTCATTGAGTGTTCCATCTCCACCTACCGCAATGATTTTACGAAATCCACTATTGATCGCTTCTTGCACGAGTTGAATCGCATGGCCCTTTTCACGCGTAAGTTCGGCCTGAAAGTCTATTGCTTCCAAGGTTAATTGTTTGGAAAGTAAAGGCCATACTTTTGTCACCTTTCCGGCACCACCGGCTGGATTGACTACAACAAACCATTTTCCATTCAACTTGCTCAAGGTAATTTTCTAATTTAGCCCCAAACTACGAAATCATGTCCATTCTCAAGCTTGAAAATGTTGTCAAAACTTATGGAGACTTTACAGCGGTAAACGATGTAAGTTTTGAAGTTTCTCCAGGAAAAATATTCGGCCTATTGGGACCTAATGGTGCCGGTAAGACCTCGCTTATCCGTGTTATAACTACTATAACCAGAGCTGATTCGGGCCAGGTTTATTTTGAAGGACAACCTTTGAATGAAAGTCACCCTGAAATGATAGGCTATATGCCTGAGGAACGTGGACTTTATAAAAAAATGAAAGTGGGAGAACACTTGTTGTATCTGGCACAATTGAAAGGATTAAGTGGTAGCATGGCGAGAAAGGAGATTGATTATTGGTTGGAAAAATTTGGCATTGAAGATTGGTGGAACAAAAAGGTGGAGGAGCTTTCAAAAGGTATGCAACAGAAGATTCAATTTATCGCAACCGTTGTACACAAACCAAAGTTGTTGATTTTGGATGAACCTTTCTCCGGTCTTGATCCGGTAAACACTAATTTGATCAAGGACGAAATTCGAGAGTTGAACAAACAGGGCATTGGTGTTATCTTTTCAACGCACAGAATGGAACAGGTAGAAGAGATATGCGAAGAAATTGTTCTTATCAACAAGGGCCGAAATGTCCTAAATGGAAAGGTGTCAGATGTAAAAGAAAGATTTAAAGAACATGTTTTCGAAATAGGCTACGAAGGGCTATTGCCGGGAGGTTTTGTTGAGCATGCTGATATTGTTAGTGAAAAAGCCAACCAGGTAGCAATTAAGTTTAAAGATGATAAGGAATCCAATTCCGTTTTAAAATACCTTATAGATAATGAGGTTCAAATCCGTTCTTTCAGAGAAATTTTACCCACACTTAACGAGATTTTTATAAAACAGGTCGAAGAAAAGATGCCTGAAGTCGTCAATAGTTAATCATTCGTCGACATTTTCCTATCTACTCATCTGAAAAATGGACTCTTTTGTAGGAAACAGAGGAAACTTTAAGAACTCTTGTAGTTTCCATTGTTTATAGACTGTACATTTGCAGTCGATTTTAAAAAGAGTCAATGGATAACCAATTACAACAAATCCTGGAACAAGCAGAGAAGCTTTTTCTCCGCCTGGGAATTCGCTCCGTTACAATGGATGATATATCCCAATCGATGGGTATGTCCAAAAAGACTTTATATCAATATGTTGATAATAAAGCTGACCTCATTTCAAAAATAGTCCTAAACCATGTAGGGAAAGAAACAGAATGTATTTCTAAAATTTCTTCTGATGCAAATAACGCCATTCAGGAAATGATGGAAATAACTAAATACTCTGTACAACAGCTCAGGGAAATTTCGCCGGTTGTAATTTTTGAATTGCAAAAATATTATCGGGAAAGTTGGGAGAAAATGGAGGCCCTGCACAAAGAGCATGTCTATAAAGTTATTTATGAAAATATAGAAAAAGGAAAAAAAGAGGGCTTTTATCGAGAGGAAATCAACACGGATATTGTTTCGAAGCTTTATGTAGGAAAAACGTATTTGCTGGTAGACGAAAATGTCTTCCCGCTAAAGGAATATGATCGAAGAAAGCTTTTAATCGAGTTTTTCAAATACCATATAAATGGACTTCTGACTGATAAGGGAAGGAAGTTTTTACAAGAAATATTAAATCAAAATTAATCACACTCCAATCACCTAAATTTATTTTTATGAAAAAGATATTCATCCTGTTGTCAGGATTCTTTTTCTTCAACGCCATCCAGGCACAACAAAATTTCACCCTCGAACAAGCTACTCAATTTGCTTTGGTTAACCATACCAACATGAAGTTGGCCCAGGCAGATGTTCAGGATGCAGAAGGACAGCTTTTGGAATATAGGTCTACGGGTATGCCTACCCTTAACGGTTCTGTAAGGTATGAGTACAATCCGGACATTGCTGTTTTTATCCTACCGGACTTTATAGGTCCTGCTGTCGATGGGAAATTGTTGGATTATAACCTAATTGACGAAAACCAGATTCCGCCTCTTTCCAATGCAGGGTTTCCGGCACAATTTGGTACAGCTAACAACTTTGTAGCGAGCCTGGACTTAAATGCTCTCCTATTTGACGGTTCCTTTTTTGTTGGTCTTAAGGCACAACGCCTATACCGCGAAATGGTAGCTAACGATGTACAGGTTACAGCACAAGATGTAAAGTTGAATGTGAAAAAGGCTTTCCTGGCTATTCTGATTACAGAAAGAAATAATGAAATCCTGGATAGAAACCTTGTAAACCTGGATAAAACACTATCTGAAACCAAAGCCATTTATGAAAATGGTTTTGCAGAAAAATTGGATGTTGACAGACTTCAGCTTTCCTTCAATAATCTTAAAGTTCAAAAAGATAAAGTTGAGCGATTACTGGAGGTCAATTACAACCTGCTTAAGTTTCATATGGGTTATCCTATTCAGGATCCAATAAGCATTGAAGGTAACCTGGATGATTTGATGACCGATTTGGACATCGAAGCAGTTATTCCAACGGACTTTAGTGTGCAATCAAGGCCGGAATATGCTTCACTGGAACTGGGAGAAGAGTTGGCACGAATCAATATCAGACGTTTCCAGGTAGGTTATTTGCCTTCATTATACGGTTTTGGTCGTTATGCCAAGCAATTGCAACGAAATGACCTATTTGACAATACCGAAAACCCATGGTTTACTGCATCTACTGTCGGCTTGAACTTAAGTGTCCCAATTTTTGACGGATTCAGTAAGAAGGCTAAAATTCAAAGAGCAAGGGTAACCCTTGAACAGACTTTGATTCAAAAGAAGACTTTTGAGCAGAGTGTGAAACTGGAAGTAGTAAACGCCAGAACGCAGTTTTTAAATGCTCGCGAAGGTGTTGAAAACACAAAAGAGAGCCTTGATTTGGCAGAGAATATCTACGAAACCACCCAAATTAAATATCGGGAAGGTGTAGGCTCAAGCGTTGAGGTGTCTCAGGCAGAAAGAGAATTTTATACGGCACAATCCAATTATACCAATGCATTGTATGATCTGCTTATTGCTAAAACAGATCTGGATAAAGCATTAGGTAAACTTTAATCAACCAAAATCATCACACGACTTAATTTATAACAATGAAAAATCTATTCATAGCCTTATTTGCAGCTACTTTTTTATTTGCATGTGGGCCTGCCGGTGAAAAAACTGAAGCACCGGAGGATTTGGCCGGTAAACGTACTTTACTAACAGAATTGAGAAAACAACACGCAGACCTTGAAAGTCAGATTGCTACATTGGAGGAAGAGATTTCTGCAATGAGTCCTGACGCCGAACAAAAGGTAAGAGCAGTAACAGTTGATACAGCTATGCGTGGCGACTTTATGCATTTTGTAGAAATCCAGGGTTCTGTTCAATCTGATGACCTTGTGAATGTAACTGCAGAAGTGCCTGGAATTATCACTTCCATGCCGGTCGAAGAAGGTCAGAATGTAAACCGTGGTCAGCTGATAGCAAAAATCGATTTGGAACAAGTGAACAAGCAAATCGCTGAGATTGAAAAGTCACTTGAATTGGCAAAAGAGGTATTTGAGCGACAGGAAAGGTTGTGGAACCAGAAAATTGGTTCTGAAATTCAATTCCTACAGGCTAAAAACAACAAAGAGCGTCTTGAAAAATCACTTGAAACAGCAAAATTCCAACTTTCTAAGGGAAATATCTATGCTCCAATTTCAGGTGTGGTTGAAGTTAAACATCTGAAGGCGGGTGAAATGGCTTCTCCTGGGATGCCAATCGTTACAATTCTCAATACTAGCAAAGTAAAGATTGTAGCTGAGGTTCCGGAAACCTATTTAACGTCAGTTAAAAAGGGGGAAAAGGTAACCATTGATATTCCTGCGCTTAATAAAATAATTGAAGCTCCTGTTTCCCTTGTAGGAAGGACTATTAATCCTGCCAATAGAACATTTGCTGTAGAAGTAAACCTTAATAATCCTACCGGACTATTGAAGCCAAACCTATTGGCCAATGTAAAACTGAATGACTATACTGAAAAAAATGTTGTAACGGTTCCCATGGAAATGGTGCAGCAGGAAGCAAATGGTCAGTCATTCATTTTTGTAGTTGGGCAGTCAGAATCAGGTAAAGCCATTGCGAAGAAAGTATTGGTTGAGACTGGAAAAGCTTTCGAAGGAAACATTATCGTGACCAAAGGTCTTGAAGGAAAAGAAGTGTTGATCGATAAAGGTGCTCGCTTTGTATCCGATAAGGAACAAATTAAAATCGAAACGGAAGGGTAAGCATTTGCAGACCTGATTCAAGATTGAAACCACTTCCAAAAAATTGAAATTCACCATGTCAAAGGATTCAGAAAAAAATAAAAGATCTGTCCTAAAGGAATTTGGACTAACAAGTTTAGCGGTGGATAATGCTACCAGCATTTTCATCCTGACGTTTATGATCCTCCTTTTTGGACTATACTCCTATACATCTATGCCCAAGGAATCTTTTCCGGAAATTCCATGGCCAAAGATTTATGTAAATACGGTCTATCCGGGTAACTCAGCTAAGGATATTGAGAACTTAATTACCCGTCCGATTGAAAAAGAACTTGCTTCAGTAGCGGAGATTAAAAAAGTAACGTCTTCTTCTTTGCAGGATTACTCTCTGATAGTAGCAGAGTTTGATTCAGATGTTGATATTGACGATGCAACCAGAAAGGTGAAAGATGCGGTAGATAAAGCAAAGCCTGAGCTACCTAATGACTTGACAAACGAGCCTGAGGTATTGGATATTAACCTTTCAGAAATCCCCATCCTAACTGTAAATATTTCAGGAAATTACTCAAACGATGAACTAAAGGAATACGCTGAATACCTTGAGGATAAGTTTGAGGATATGAAGGAAATATCCAAAGTGGACTTAAAAGGTGATATGGAAAGAGAGGTGAAGATTGAAGTAGATCTTCCCAAAATGCAATCCATGCAGGTAAGCTTTGGCGATATTGAAAATGCCATTAAGCAAGAAAACCTTACGATGTCAGGCGGTGAGTTACTAACCAATGATTTTAGAAGAAATATTCGAATTGTTGGAGAGTTTACCAATCCTTCTCAGATAGAAAACATCATTGTAAAAAGTGAAAGACAAAATCCGATATTTCTAAAGGATTTTGCGAAAGTAGTATACGGCTATCAGGAAAGAACCAGTATTGCGCGTGCTGATCAATTGCCGGTTATTTCTCTTGATGTAATTAAAAGAAGCGGACAAAACCTTTTGGATGCTTCAGATAAAATCAAAGAAATCATCGCGGTTGCACAAAGAGATGTATTACCTAGCGATTTATCAGTTACCATATTCAACGATCAATCTATTCAAACCAGAGATACTGTTTCCAATCTTGAAAACAGTATCATATCCGGGGTAATCCTGGTAGTTTTGGTTTTGTTATTTTTCCTAGGTATTAGAAACTCCATGTTTGTGGGGGTAGCTATTCCACTTTCCATGTTGTTAGGGTTTTTGGTGCTGAATGTTATGGGATACACCCTAAATATGGTTATCCTTTTTGGTTTGATTCTGGCGCTGGGTATGTTGGTGGATAATGCTATTGTGGTGGTTGAAAACATTTTCCGTTATATGCAAAATGGCTATTCCGGATGGGAGGCAGCCAAGTATGGAACCGGTGAGGTGGCTGTGCCGATCATTGCATCTACAGCGACAACACTGGCAGCGTTCGTTCCATTAGCATTTTGGCCGGGTTTGATGGGTAGCTTTATGAAATTCCTGCCCATTACCCTCATCATAGTTTTGACATCTTCTTTGGTAGTTGCGCTGGTCATTAATCCGGTGTTGACCGGTACCTTTATGAAGGTAGATGAAAGAGGAGGTACTGCTGCAGAGCGTCAACGAAAAAGACGAAATGTATTGATTGGTGTAGCAATTATGATGATTTTATCAGCTGTTGCGCATTTTTCAAATGCACTTCCAATGAGAAATATATTGTGGATTGCCTCAGCCATCTCCTTATTGAATATTTTCTTTTTACGTCCGGCTTCATTTTATTTTCAAAGAAGAGTTTTACCTGTTTTGGAAAATGCCTACGATAGGTTTATCCGCTATTCTTTGGGTGGTATCAGGCCAATTCTGGTATTCCTTGGAACAGGAGTTCTTTTGATTGTTTCCTTCATTTTGTTGGCGATCAAAACGCCTAAAGTTACTTTCTTCCCGGATACAGATCCAAACTATGTCAACGCGTTTGTTGAACTGCCAATGGGTAAAGACATTGCTGCAACTGACGAGATCATGAAAGATTTGGAGGTGAAAATCACTAAAGTAATTGAACCTTATGATAAGGTAGTTGATGCGGTCCTTTCTCAGATTGGAGAAAACACATCAGATCCTAATGGTGGTCCTGACTTTAGCGCATCTCCAAACAAAGCGAGGCTTTCAGTTTCCTTTGTTCCTTCAACCGAACGTGATGACATTAGTACCTGGGATGTAATGACTAAGATCCGGGAGGAAATCAAAGGAATACCGGGTGTACAAATTGTTGTAGACAAAGATGCTTCCGGTCCACCAACCGGGAAACCAATTAACATCGAGTTGGTAGGAGAAGATATCAACAAACTTGCTGAGTTGTCAGATAACATGGTCGATTTCATAAATAGCAAAAACATTTATGGTATCGAAGAACTTAAAAAGGATGTGAATATCGGTAAGCCGGAGTTGGAAGTAAAAATTGACCGAGAAGCAGCTAGAAGGTATGAAATTTCCACCTATGCCATAGCTGATGCTATCAGGACTTCCGTATTTGGAAAAGAAGTTTCTAAATACAAAGAAGGTGATGATGATTATCCTATAATGGTTAGAGCGAATGATAATTACCGTTACAATATCGATCAGATTTTGAATCAGGTAATTACATTTAGAAGTATGGCTACCGGTAAAATTGTACAGGTTCCGATTTCTTCTGTTGCTGACATTGATTATTCTTCCACGTATAATAGTATCAACCGCAAGGACCAGGAAAGGGTAATCACTATCTATTCCAATGTCCTTACAGATGCAAATGCCAATGAAGTTGTGAATGAAATCAAATTGGTTTTAAAAGACTTCAAATTGCCGGAAGGATACTCCTATGAATTTACTGGTGAGCAAGAGGAACAGGCTGAAAACACCCAGTTTCTTGCTACAGCACTTGGTGTTGCGGTCTTTGCCATCCTATTGATTCTTGTGGCTCAGTTTAACTCCATAAGTGCTCCGGTAATTATTATCATTTCGGTGGTATTTTCCACCATTGGTGTATTCCTGGGGTATGTGTTTACCGGTATGGACATTCAAATCGTGATGACGGGTGTCGGTATTATTTCCCTGGCCGGGATTGTTGTTAATAATGCAATTGTTTTAATTGATTATACCAACCTAACGATAAGGCGAAAGGTCGAAGAGGAAGGAGTTGCCAGTGAAAAAGAGTTGTCCAAGGAACAAATTCAGGAGTCAATAGTATTGGCGGGTTCTACAAGACTTAGACCGGTACTGTTGACAGCAATCACTACTGTACTTGGATTGATACCATTGGCGATTGGATTCAATTTCAACTTCTTCACTTTTGTAACTGAATTGGATGGGAACCTATTCATTGGAGGCGAAAGTGCAGCTTTTTGGGGTGCTATGGCTTGGACGGTTGTATATGGCTTGACCTTTTCAACCTTCCTAACCTTGGTAGTCGTTCCTGTTATGTATTGGCTGGTTATTCGAGCCAAACGAAAGGTAAAGAGTAAACTCGCTTAAGTTTAATTAATATTTTGAAAGGAGGTTACAATCAGTAACCTCCTATTTTTTACATATTAGTAGGTGAAAGTTGTCTCAAAGGTGGAGACATTATTTCTATCGTCTCTTACCTCCAGTAAAAAGGTATGTTCACCAGCTTCAAGGTCTTTTTCTATGGAATGGGTGATTTTATCGTTTTTTGCATCATATTTCATTAGCACCCAATTTCCGTCAATACTTGCTGAATAATTTAGGCCATTTGCCGATCCTGAAATGGGTGTTTCATCAGTTATTTTAAAAGAAAAGGCTGTCCGGCCTTTCATGTTTGGATTAAGATTGATGTTTTTAATAGTAGGAGCTACCGTATCTATTTGGATGGAATATTCACCGAGTGCACGTACTGAAGTTTTTAAAAATTCTCCTGACCATTTTCCACCACAGTTGTTGATGTTTTGATTTTTGTCACAGTAGGCTATAAAGCACTTTGCTTTAAGATTTTCCGGTATTACTCCATCTGGTTTAATTGCAATTTCAAAATACTTATGTACCGGGGTAGTATAATTTCCTAATTGATAGAGGTCTGCGTAATAACTAGTCGAAGGTGCTCCTTCCCGGTTAAAGCTTAGGTAGCAGTCTTCATAAAATGTATTTGCAGAAAACGTTGCTTTGAAATTGTCCAGGAAAATTTCTTTTGTCTGGTTGTATGGTATAGTGTAATTGAAATTTCGGCTTGGTGGATTCTCCACTTCTCCTCTTTTTAAAAAAAATGTGAGGGAGGTTTTATTTTCGTTTATATCTTCTGCTATTAAAGTAACCTTCGTTGGTTTGTTTTTATAAAGTGGTAGGATACCCTCCGGCTTTTGATTATAAATGGAAAGCTTGTTCCCCGGCAACAAAAAACACCTATTGAAATAACTTTTCTTTTCCACTTGCTCGGCATAATCAAGGTGTGCATTTATATATCTAGTTTCATCGAATCCAAAGTCATCCATTCTAAATTCATAACTCATAGTGTCATTCACCAGCATGGATAATTTGTATATACCATTCCAATTTGTCACCCCAGTCATGCGGTCATACACCTTCAAGGCTAAACCTACCCTCCATGCACCTATCGTCAATGTGTCCGAATTAGTCCGATAGTCATTTCCCCGCGCACTTAGCTTGAAAGTTTCTGTCCCGATGGTTTCCTTTTTATCGTTTAGGTGGTAAATTTTTAACTCATGCATTTGAGGAGATTCATAATCTTCAAATGGTAAATCAAACAATAGAGGATTCATTGGTTTTGTACCTTTTCTTATTTCAAAATGGAGATGAGGACCACTTGAACCTCCTGAATTGCCGAGTTTAGCTATTTCTTCCCCCTTTTGAAATACAAACTTCTCTTTCCCGGGGTACAGATTTACGCTGAATGTTTTTTTCTGGTATTGGTAATTTTTGATGTATTCCTCTATTTCAGGATTAAATGATTGCAGGTGGGCATAAACGGTCACATAGCCATTTGGATGTTTTAAATATAGCGCATTACCATAACCACCAGGTTGGACTTTAACCCTAAAAACATATCCTTCTGCCGCAGCAAGTACTGCCTGACCTGCGCCCTTTATGGTTGGTTTTATATCAATGCCGGAATGAAAGTGGTTGGGTCGTAACTCGCCAAAAGTTCCGGAAAGTCTGATTGTCCCGTTTATTGGCTTATCAAAATACCCTTTGGGAATTACCAAAGTATCCTCAGCCGAAAACCCCATTAACAGAATTGTTAAAAGCCCCATCCATTGCCAACGCGCGTTCATTTTTGTAAGATTTTAAGGATACTTTTGAAAAAGATTTATTTGTGTTTTTTTTAAACTGTATTTATAACACAAAAATGGTAAATCGCGCCATATTCGAAAGAATGTAGGTATCATTTTATGAAATTTCGGGTTTTGGCCGAAAAGTTGCAATAGGTGGTATTGCAATTCCCCCTTCCCCAAGCTCGATTTCATTTATTTAAATGGCCCGTGATGTTATGGAGTAAGCTGTATAGCTTGGTATTTCTATGTTTTCTATTTGGAAAGGCTGGAATTACGCAAGATGTGCAAGTTGAAAGGCTGACCGGAATGATAAATTCCGACGCATATGATGAAATCTCACCCGTGGTGAGCTGGGATGGTAGTAAATTGTTTTTCACCAGGGTAGCATGTCCTATCTACAATCGTTACCTCCTGGTAAATGGACGGGATATATCTGCAGCTCCTCCTGAAAAATTCAACGCTCATATTTCTAAAATTTATACTGAAATAGCTGGTTACCAGGTAAGTAATCCAGCCCTTTCTGAGTTTAACCAGGATGTGTGGGTTGCTTACAATGAAAATGGTAAGTTTTCCAGAGTAGACCACCCGGGAGCTCCATTGAACAATGCATTGCCTAATTCTGTGTGTACGCCAACGCCCGACCATGATGCTTACGTAGTAATCAATCAATTCAAGGAGAATGGCGGGATGGATAAGGGATTCTCAATAGTTCGGCAAATTAGTGATGTGGCCTGGTCATTTCCTGAACCCTTACATATTGAAGGGTATGAAACCAGAAGCGAAGGTGTGAACCTCAACATGAGTGCAGATGGTGAAATTCTGATTCTCTCGGTCGATCGAATTGAAGGATATGGCGCCAATGACCTGTTTGTTAGTTTTAAAACCGGGAAAAACGAATATAGTAAACCAGTGAATCTGGGCCCGATGATTAATACTTCTTTTAAAGAAATAACACCATTCCTTTCAGTTGATAAACGAATTATTTTTTTCGCATCAAACCGTCTAGGCAATAACGATATCTTTTGGGCAGAACGCCTGGATGATAGTTGGCAGAAATGGACCATGCCCAAGCGGTTTATCGAACCTATTAATTCTCCCTACGACGATAGCCAGCCTTTTTTCCATCCCTTATCGGGGTATATGTATTTTACCAGCAAACGTGCCGGAACCAGCGATATTTACAGGATTCAAATTCAAGAGCCTCAAACAGATGAGGTAATTGTTCGGGGTAAGATTATTAATAGTGCTAATAATAAAAAGACTTCGGGTTTGGTATATTTGGGAAAACCCAACAAAAAGAAATATGACACGTCCTTTGATTCATATGTTGGTGAGTTTTCCTATCATATAAAGCCTGGCGAATCTATAAAAGCCCAGGTTATTAAGGATGGATTTTTGAGCCAGGTATCTACGGTAAAAATTCCAAAGGACTATAAGGAGCCGTTCTATGATTTGGTTTTGTTTGTAGACCCAATCATGCAGGGCGGTAAAATCTCCATGGACCCTATTTTCTTTGAAAAGTCAAAACCAGATATTTTAAGTTCATCCACTGGTGCGCTTGAAAGTTTACTTACCACGTTGCGTCTCCACAAAGGGCTAAATATTATTATTGAAGGCCATACAGATAATCAAGGCCCTGCCAATTTGCTTGAAAAATTATCAAGAGAAAGAGCAGAAGAAGTAAAACTCTATCTCACCGAACGAGGCATTTCATCTCATCGTATTGATGTAAAAGGTTTCGGAGGCAGTAGACCGCTAAATGACAACTCTTCGGAGGCTTTACGTGCACAAAACAGACGTGTAGAAATTCGAATTACCCAAGTAGTAGATTTAGTAGAAGGTAAGTAAAGGTCCATCCTATCAAAGTTTATTTGCTAGCTTTGTGTTAGTAAATTCGATTCCATTGAAACAAGATCAACAATTACTTTTTGGTAGACATCCGGTTGTAGATGCACTCGAGAGTGGAGCTGCTGTAGATAAGGTTTTGCTACAGCAAGGCACCCGCGGTGAGTTAGAAAAGACCCTAAGGCATCTTTGTAGAGAAAAAAATGTTGCTTTGCAAAATGTGCCTAAGGAAAAGCTCAATTTTCTCGTAAGGAATGGGAATCATCAAGGAGTAATAGCTTTTGTTTCGCCTATATCCTTTTCCCGGATTGAAAACATCATCCCTTTTATATTTGAAAAGGGCGAGATTCCTGCTATTTGTATTTTAGATGGTATTACTGATGTAAGAAATTTTGGCGCTATTGCCAGGTCTGCCGAAGTATTGGGAATACATGCCATAGTTATTCCTACCAAAGGTGGTGCGCAAATAAATGCAGATGCTATAAAAGCTTCAGCAGGA